>JABMQH010000149.1 GCA_013203355.1 Candidatus Omnitrophota bacterium
ACTACCCCAAAACAAAAGAATGGTACCTTAATAAACGTTATATATCCGATATTTATTCTCTTTACAGCGGTATTTATGATATGCGCTTTTATCTTTCGTATAAAAAGAGTAATTTTTATAATATGCCGAAGAAAGATCTAAAAGCAATAGGTAAGTTTCTTTTGGATATGCGGCGGTTAAGAGGTTCAAAAAAAACTAAAGGGTCTTTCGTATTGAAGTTACTTGTATTTATTGATTTTCAAGTTGGAATGTTTTCCTATTTTGTGTATCTATTGAGCGGACGGTTAGAACGCAAAATCTTCAAACACTATCCTGCCTTCCGGGTGTTCATGATGAAATTGTTTAATTATAACCGGAATATTTCTTGTTAATTTAAATTTTTGGCGAAGGAGCGGAAAATCTCAAGCTGAGAGGTGGCTCTTTGAGAAGCGTACCCGAAATTTCTCAGTCTCATTTATTATGTGCATCATAAGTCTTCCTAAGAAATTTACATCCCCGACTACCATAAATATTACAAATTTTGTCGGCCTGAACCTTATCCCCATACTGATAGATTTTTTCTACAATGTCGATTATGTGTTTCTCATGATATCTCGGAGTACCTGCTCTATCTTGTTGTCTCAAACCAGCTTAAAGAAGGAAACGTAGTTTCCCCTCCAATGCATCGCTTAAGCCATGTAGCCCTGAGATGCGATGCATTGAGGGACTGTATGGCCTGGGCTAATCACGGAAGTGCTTCCTTAAGAAATCAGACTTCCTTAGGGGAAAGAAAGCGCTCCTCCTTATGCTTTTCTAAAACCGTAATGCGGGGAGGATCATTTGGGCCATTTTAAAGTATACAATTAGACCGACTATATCCACGATGCTTGTAGTGATAGGTCCTGCAAGGACAGCAGGATCAAGCCCAAGCTTTTTTGAAATAAGTGGCAGGAAGATACCTGTGAGTATTGCCAAAAGCACGATAAAAGACATTGTAAAACCTACAACTACAGCCAAGAGAAGTGTTTGTTGTAAAAGATATGCCCGGATAAACGCTACGACTCCCACGATCGTGCCCATAATCAGCGCAGCCAGTAATTCCATCTTTACGACTCGCCATACATTTTTCAAGGTTACGTCACCCGTAGCAAGTCCCCGGATTATAGTGATTGAGGTTTGGTTACCCGCGTTACCTCCGGTATCCAACAGCATAGGAATAAAAAATGAAAGGGCCACTACGTTGGTTAAGGCAAACTCAAAGGTTTTAAGTACAGTTCCTGTTAAGAAATCAAACACCAGCAAGAACATTAGCCATCCTGCCCGTCTCTTTACAAGCCCCATGCTGTTTTCCTTGTTATAACTTATGATTTCCCCTTTAGCGGGGCTCATTTTTCCTATTTCATATATCTCTTTTGAATTCTCTCTGTTTATGACGTCCACGATATCATCTATCGCTATAATACCTAAGAGCTTATTCCCCTCGTCTACGACAGGGGCATCCAGCAGATTATATTTTGTGAAGGACCTGGCTATTTGATCCGAGTCCGAATCAGCCAGAATCGGTGTTATGGTAACCTCTGATATGAGATCCTTTATGAACATATCAGGCGGGGCCATTATCAGCATTTGGAGGCTTACGCCGCCAATCAGCCTATGTTCGTCGTCTGTTACGTATATGGAGTAAATCTTTCCCCTTTTACCTGCGCGTTGCCGTTCCTGTAACGTCAGTATGGCCCTTCTTGCCGTCATGTCTTTTTTTAATTCCACAAATTCCGTTGTCATTAAACTGCCGGCAGTCCCTTCCTCATACGTTATAAGGTTTTTTACGTTTTCCTGGACCTCATTTTTCATAAAGGAAAGGAATTTCTTCATAACCTTTGGCGAAAGGTCTTTAAATAGATTAGCTCTTTCATCCGCTGCCATTTCATTTAGAACCTCTGAGACCTCCTCGCTTTCGAGATTATTTAAAAGGTAGGATTGTTCCTGGAAAGGGAGTCCTTCAAAAACTTCTATGGATTTTCTTGTGGTAAGAAGCTTAAAAATTATGGATTTTTGGGAAGGTTCAAAATTATCCCACCCCTCCGCAAGGTCCATCGAATGGATTTTAGTAAGAAAGCTCTTCAATTGATGAAAATCCTTCTTTGCAAAAAGTTCGTGGATCTCAGGTAAAAATAACGCGAATATGTTTATTTCTTGATTTTTCATAGGAACACTTTTGGTAATGGGCGGCAAAAGCCGCCCATTGTCTATTATAAGGTGATTTACAGACTAAAGCCGCCGTTATTATACAGCTACACAGGTGAGGGTTTTAGCGATACCGGTTACTTTAAGTACTTTAGTTGTTACGAGTCTGCCCAGCTCATCCATATCAGCGGCCTCCAGCTGAGCGATGGCGTCATAAGGGCCGGTAACAGCGTCGACAAATTTTACGCCCTTCACTTTTCTTATCTCAGTCAAGGTCTCAGGCACGCTTGTGGAAACCATATTGATAAGTATATATGCTTTCACAGCCATTTTAAATCCCTCCCTCGATTCTTCCGTTATTTTTCTTAGCCCTCTTTTTATTTTGCAGCTTAAACCCTACGGAATGCGCGATATCCATAAATTCTTTTGTGGAGATCTCATCCAGGGATCTCCCTTTTTTATCGAGCTTTTCGTTGAGTTTGATTACTTTTTCCTGCATGGTTTGATGGGTTTTGTCTGAACCGCCATAAATCCTGAAGTTCTTCCCTTTTGTTATGCGTACGTGCCCATCGTCGCAATCAAATCCAAGCCCTACTAGATAATTGTTATTCATAGTGGATTAAGTTTAGCATAAAACTTATGGCATCACAAGACAATTTCTTCTTCGATTTCCCACTTCTCAAGGTATTCTTCCGGCAACTCCTGCAGAAACTGAGAAGGCCGTGAGACAACAGTCCCATAATTATAATCAAACCTTGTCATGGGATACGCTAGGTAGATCTGATCCTTTGCCCTGGTAAGGGCCACATAAAATAGACGCCTTTCCTCCTCCAGCTGGGCTGCATCCGAAAGTGATTTTGGATGAGGAAACTGGCCATCAGAAAGGCCGATTATAAAAACCACCTTCCATTCCAATCCCTTTGCCTGATGGATGGTGGAGAGAATGAGGTTTTCACCTTCCCCTTCAGAATCGGAGGCGCGCAGTATGGTTTCTCCTTTAAAGCCTTCTCTTAACGTTACATCAGCAAGGAATTCCTTTAAATCCTTATATGAGTGAGCGAAATTGGATAACTCACTTATATCGTCGAGCCTATCGCGCCCGTTCTCAAAATTTGAGAGCACATGATCCGCATACCCATTTTTCAAAATTTGTTGGATCAAAACATCGGGATGCCCGACAAGGTCCTTCTTTAATAAGGGTTTTAATATCTTTCTGAAATTTTCAAATCCTTTTTGAGGTCTCTTTGGCAAAAAGGTATGAAAGCGAGGTTCCACAGCTTTATTTATGGAAAGCCCCCCTTTTTGGAATTTTCGAAAGACCTGATCCGCATAACCAAGCCCTATCCCCCCGTGAAGTGAAAGTGCCCTTATCCAGGCAATTTCATCTTGTGGGTTCTGGATGATCTTGAGGTACGAAAGCACATCCTTTATGTGGGCCTGCTCAAAAAAGCGCACCCCTCCCCTTATGATGTATGGGATTTCCCGCTTTGTCAGTTCAAGTTCCAGTTCTGCGGATTGGTAATGCGCCCTGTATAGTACGGCTATTTCATTTAATGGGATACCATCTTCGCTTAGTTCTAGTATGCGTTGAGCAATGAACGCTGATTGGGCATACGGGTCCTTTACGCAAATCAGATTTGGTCTTTCCTGAGAGAACTCTTCTCTTGTTCCTATGAGGATTTTATCAAATTGATGCTGGTTTTTCTGGATAACGTTGTTCGCAAGGTCCAATATTGGCGATACCGAGCGATAATTTGTCTCTAATTTAAATATTTTTGTTTTGTCGAACTTGGAAGGAAATTCCAGGATGTTGCGTATATCCGCCGCTCTAAAGGAATATATGCTTTGTGCGTCATCACCTACCACAAGCACGTTTTTATGATATGCGCTTAATAATTGTATGATATCGGATTGTAAGCTGTTTGTATCTTGATACTCATCCACTAAAATATACCTGAACTGCTTTGTGAATCTTTGGGCTGCCGATGGCGCGGTTTTAAGAAGCTTTATCCAGCATGTCAGGAGGTCGTCATAATCAAGATTATTGGATTCTCTTTTTTTGCGCCCATATAGGAGATGAATCGTTTTTATATCGTCGATGAAGCTTGCCAGATGAGGGTATTTGTCGAAAACAATTTTTTCTATTTCCTGTTTTGCATTATGCGAGTAGCTGATTATTGACTGGACAACTCCGGGACTGGGGAATAGCTTGGAGTCTTTGAATTTTTCCTTAAGCGACTTAGAGCATATTTTTATTAAGGCCTTCTGGTCCTCCTTATCGAGGATGCCGAAGTTTTCGCTTAACCCCAAGTGCTTAGGATACATTCGTATTGAGCGATTCCCGATATGGTGGAAGGTCCCGCACCATAATCCTGTAGGTTTTGCCTTCAGAAGAGATTCGAGCCTGCTTTGCATCTGATGAGCGGCCTTATTGGTAAATGTCATTAATAATATATTCTGTGCAGGCACCCCGTTCTCCAGCATGTAGGCAAGGCGGTATATTAATGTCCGTGTTTTGCCGCTGCCGGGGCCTGCCAGGACAAGGCAGGGGCCTTCCGCTTCTGTGACAACTTTGAATTGTTCAGGGTTAAGGTCTTTTTGATAATCGATAGTGCTGGGAGTGTTTTTGAAACCTAAATTGAGGGTATAGCTTCTCATTTTATAAACACAGCACGAGATAGGAAAAGCACTCTTTGGTGCGGTGCTAGATTGTGTATGTTCGCGAGATTAATTATACTTTATATATGATATCTCCAATGCGGACTCTGTCTTTAACCCTAAGTCCGATTTCGTCACCCTTTTTTGCTTCGGTGACAGGTACATGCTCTATCTGCATTGAATCAGCGGCTTGACTAAAGTTGGTAGTATGGCCTTTTATGGTAATCACCTCACCGGCCTTTAAAGATGCAGATAGCTTGATGACCCCTGCTGCGACATGCGGGAAATAGTGCGTTATCTCTCCTACGATTTGCAATTTCGGAGTGGCGACTGTTGAGGCAGACTTCGCCGCACGTTTCTTCGCAGTTTTCTTCGTAACTGCTTTTTTGGCTACCTTTTTCTTGGTAACTTTTTTCTTCGCAACCTTCTTTGTAACTTTTTTGCTCTTCTTTTTTGTAGGCATCTGGTTCACCCCCTTTTTTTAATGCTTTATTAATTATAACACTTTTTAGGCAAGGGATTCAATAAAAAAAGCGTTAGTTTTTTTTAATTTTTCTTAAAAGCTGTGCCGCGGGATATGTATTTAAGATATCCTTCTTTTCAAGCCACCCCCGACGTGCCACGCTGACGCCGTACCTCATATTTTCAAAATGCTCAATGGCATGCAGATCCGTGCCTAAGGAAAACATTATGCCTGATTCCCTGGCTTTTTTTGAATTTGTGTCATTAAGGTCAAGTCTTTGAGGGTAGGCGCTTATCTCTAATGCGGTATTGGTTTCTTTGGCGGCCCTGAAAATTTCTTCCAGGTTAAGAGGGTAGGGTTCTCTTGCCCCAATCAGCCGGCCTGTCAAATGTGAAACTATATTCACGTACTTGTTCTGCATAGCCTTCACTATCCGCATGGTCAATTTTTCTTTCGACTGTTTAAATCCGGTGTGTATTGCTGCGATGACAATATCAAGCTGGGCAAGGATCTTATCGTCGAAGTCCAAAGAGCCGTCATTTATGATATCGACCTCTGTCCCCGCCAAGATCCTGAATCCTCGGAACCTTTTGTTAATCTTTTTAATCGCCTTGATTTGATTTAATAATTCCCGCTCCTGAAGGCCGCCCGCGACCCTTAATGTCTTTGAATGGTCCGAGATGACTATGTATTCATATCCTTTTTTCATAGCAGCTTCGGCCAATTCATCTATTGAATTTGAACCGTCACTTGCTTTTGTGTGGACATGCAGATCTCCCCTGATATCGTTTAATCCTATTAATTTGGGGAGTTTATCTTTTTTAGCGGTCTCTATCTCACCTGCGTCCTCTCTTAATTCTGGTGGTACAAAGCCAAGCCCTAGGATCTTATAAATCTGCTCCTCGGTGTTACCGCCAAGCCTTTTATGCGTTTTTGCGTTAAAGATGCCATACTCGTTAATCTTGAAACCTTTTTTGGCCGCAAGCTCTCTTATGTGGATATTGTGTTCTTTTGACCCTGTGAAATACATAAGCGCAGCTCCGAAACTTCTTGGCTTAACAACCCTTATGTCTACTTGGGTACTTTCTTTTACAATTGCGCTCGATTTGGTTGACCCATGTGCCAACACCTCTCTAATTAATGGCAACTTAACAAAGGCATCCATAACCTTTTTGGGATTGCGCGAAGTAACCAAGATGTCTATATCCCTGATTGTTTCTTTTTGTCGTCGAAGACTTCCGCAAGCGGCTATTTGCTTGGTACCGGGAGTCTTTGTGAGGTGGGAGATTATCTCCTCAGCTAATGGGAGAGCTACACCCAGAGGCATTCTCTCTCTGCCCTTGTTAATTATCTGTATGCCCCTTAGTATATTTTCTTCCGTCTTTCTGCGTATTCCTGGCAAAGTAGCTAATTTGTGCGCTTTTGCCCTTTTTTCCAATTCTCGGATACTTTTTATTTTTAGCTGCTTAATTAAAATCTTGGCAGTCTTAGGCCCTATGCCCGGGATTGTTATCAACTCCAACGATACCTTTGGCACTTCCCTTTTTAATTTTTCAAAAAATCGTATCTTACCGGTATCTATAAATTCGGCAATTTTCTCAGCGAGGTCTTTTCCTATCCCTGGGATCCTTAACAGCTCTTCCCTGTTCGTGATATCAGCTACATCTTCAGTAAGGCCCTCGATGTTTTGAGCTGCGCGCCTATATGCCCTTATGCGAAACTGATTCTCGGATTTTATCTCTAATATGTCCGCAATATCGCTGAAAATTTTTGCGATTTCAATATTATTCGTCATTTTTTGAAGATTTTTTGAAATATGTCTTCCAGTATTTCCTTGCCTGCCTCATCTATTTTGCTTGACCCCTCAATCTTATCCAGGATTATCCCGGGCAATTCTGATGCCTTGTCTAATATGACGCCTTCTATTGATTTTGCCAATACCCTTTGCAGTGCTTCTGTCAGGTGAAATTTTGGTTTTGTTAAAGTGCCGGTAATGTCAAAATCGAAACTCAGTTTTCCCTCATTTCTGGTTAGGAGATTTATAACGCTGTGTATCGGTAGGCCAAAGATCAAATTGTCTTCGGTCTGCCCCTTGGGCTCAACCACTAAACCCGCAATATCAACTTCTTGGGTTGCGCGCAGCTGGCTATTCCTGCACTTTGTCGTAGACCTTAGATTAAAGAGCCCTTCCTTGATCAGTACAGGTACCTTATCGGCATAGAATGACGAGAAATAAGTAAGCGGGATATTGTCAGCGGCCAGATCTAAATCAAAATTAATGGCTTTGGACAGGAATGCGCCGTCTGCGGTAAGTTCTATATTTGATGCGGTGTTTTCAGTAGCAATCCTTGCCTGACATTTTATCGAAGTCGGCATATGTTCAGGATCTTTTGTGGGAGCTAAATTTTTGACAGTTAAATCTATTTTATCAAGCGCAACCGATGCGCCGGTAGGACTTAGTTTGTAATTTTGAAATTTAACGGCACCCTGCCGTATGATGATTTTATTGATTTTGAATGGAGGCATTTTTTTTGCAGCGGGCTGCTTTTTAACTGATGCCTCTGGTTGTGGAGCATCTCTTTTGAAGATAATAGAGGTATTAGACACCGAGGAACCCTGCATTATATCAAGGAGTCCCCTGCCCCTTCCTGCGGGGTTTATTTCAATGTTTATGTTAGGTCTATCTAAAAATATTTTGCTTATTTGAAGCTGCTTAAAAAGAAGCGGAAGCAAACTTATCTGTATAGAACCCTTTCTTATAGTTAAGAATTGGGGCGAGTGAAATCCATCCGGGTTTTTAATAGTGATCCCGGAAAATGAAACAGCCCCTCTTAATAAACTTATGTCCATTGAATCGATCTCTGCCTCGGTTGCGATAAGTTTATTCAACTCCTTAACTGCCAGCTTTTTTATAAACACGCTAAGTACACCTTGCGCAATCAATATTAGGCAGAATAGGACAACTAATAGAATTATAAAACCCTTTTTCATTTAAAATTCTCCTTTGCGAACTTAATTCTTTTTGAAATTGGTGGGTGATTATACAGCAAAAACTCTATAAACCTATTAGGAGAGAAATCAGCAAGGTTCTGCTTCCCGAGCTTATTCATGCACGATATGAATGCCTCGCTGTCTTTAGCCTGCGTTAAGGCAAAGGTGTCCGCTTCCTTTTCGAGATTACGCGAATAGGTATTAGATATCCCCATGGATAAAAAGCCAAATATCGTTAATATAAGGCTTATTGCGGGGAACGCCTCAACATTGGCGATCTTTGAGATATTTAAGAATCCAACGATGTGAGTGCTTGATATAAAGATTAAATAAAAGGCTATCAAGTTACTGATAGCGCCAAATAAGATTAATTTCCACATATGTCTGTGCTTATAATGCCCTAGTTCGTGAGCCAACACAACCTTTATCTCTCTATCTGTGTAGTTTGCAAGGAGGGTATCGGTCAGTATTATCCGCTTGGATTTCCCTACTCCCGCCAATGCCGCGTTTGCCTTTTTGGTCTTTTTACTAAAATCTATCTGGAAGACATCCAGGACTGCTACGTTATTGGTTTTTGCCAAATCAAGGAGGGCCTGCTTTAAGCCGATATTGTCGATTTGTTTGTATTTATAGAACAGCGGCAGGATAAGTGTTGGGAAAACTCTTGCAAAAAACACTGAAAATAAAAACCAGACAAGCGCCATCCAGAGCCACCAGGATTTTTCTGCAGCGCTTAGAAGGAAGTAAAATAATTCAACTAATATAAGGAACACAACCGAAGAAATTGCCATTTCTTTAGCGTTGTCTTTTAACCAGCTTAAAAATGTCTGGTTTGAGAGTGAATATCTTTTTTCCAGCAGGAGGCCTTTGTAGAGTTGTAGCGGGAAGGTGATTAGGTAATATATAGCCCCAAAGATACATAAATACCCTGCTATAACGAATATCTGGGATTTAAAGAGTGCAGAAACATAAACCGCCGTGGCGTTAGAAAAGCCGCTAAGCTGGAAAATAAGAAGGTAGAGAATAGTTATTACAAGCTCCAAAAAGAAAAGCTTAATCTTAATGGCTTGATATTGCTTTGCATTGTCAGGGGCTTGTGCCTGATTCATAAGAGCGTTACATCTTTTTTATGTTTGTTCCTAATAACATTGAATCCATTTCAATGTTTGATTCTTGAACCCAGCCATTCCGAAGTTCATATTGAAAAAGGAGCTTAGTTGCCTCTTCGTATTCCTTTTTGGTAAGGGGCCTGTTTATTTCTGGAAAGTCATGGGCCCTGTATACAGGGTGATACTGACTCATAAGGCTTATGTAAATGTCCTTAGAAATATTTTTGGAGATAAAGCTAAAAATCTTTTCTGTAGAGGCCAGGCCGTTTGGCAAAACTAAATGCCTGACAATTAGGCCTCTCCTTACTATTCCGCTGCTGTCGGCAGCTAAGCCCCCCACCTGCCTGAACATCTCCTCTACGGCCTTCTGATTTATTTTAACATAATCTGGCGCATCTGAAAATCTTTTAGCATTTTCGTTATCGCCGTAGCGCATGTCCGGTAAATAGATATCAATTATTCCATCTAATAGCTTTAGGGTTTCAACCAAATCATAGCCGCCTGTATTATAAAGGATGGGGATACTAAGTCCTTTTTGCACAGCCAATAAAAGCGCTTCCAGTATTTGCGGTACAAAATGTGTTGGTGTTACAAGATTTATATTATGACAGCCTGATTTTTCTAAAGCAAGCATTATTGCTGATAACTGCTCAGTTGTCACTTCCTTTTCATCAGATAGCTGGCTAAACGAGTAATTCTGGCAATAAACGCAATGCATAGTGCAATGTGTGAAAAATATCGTACCGGAGCCTCTTTGTCCGGAAATAGGCGGCTCTTCCCCCTGGTGGGCAAAATAGCTATACACAGCAGGATTTACCCCTGCCTTACAAAAACCCTTTTGCCCTTTTAGCCTATTTACCTTACACCTCCGCGGACAGAGCTCGCATTTTTTTAATTTCTCAGATGCCAGCTGTGAATTGGTTTCTAAGGTGTGTAATTTGTTATTCATTTTAGTCTATAAAAAAACCGCCCTTTTGATTATATCAAAAGGGCGGTTTAAAAACTACAACAGTTTATACAGTGTTAGAAAGAAACTTTTACGCTTCCAACAATGTCTGTTGCGGTATCATCCTGACCATCGATCCAATAATCGCCAGGGAAGAACCATGCAGTGAGAAGACCTAAGGAAACATCCTCTGTGTAGTCATAAGTTAGGATTAGGTCTAGCTCGGTTCCGATCTCATCATCCCTATCGCCTCGCGGCTCCTCTGCAAAAGTGAAGTACGCAAAGCGGCCATCGATCGTTAAGGTATCGGTCGGCTTAATGGATCCGATTACGAGGAACTGATGCTGGTTTGTGACACCAGAATCGCTGTCTAATGTTGTAGCGGCAGCGTTATCGCCTCTTTGTATAGTGGCATAATAGACGTTCTGGAATTCACGAATTGCTGTGTCAAATTTCCCTCTATACATAGGGTCCCAGCCTTCATAGTCATTACCCTGGTTGCCATTTTGATCATCTGCTTCACCAGAGTAGTAGATATACTCTAGTGCTAATGTTGGCTTCCATGATAAATCAGCGAATGCATATTGAGCTGAAATGTCTGCTGCCATACCATCTCGAGCTCTTGCTTCGCCTAGTGCTTGAGAATAACGGCCATATTGTACCGCACCCTCAGCTGCTAATGTTAGATTTGACATTGGTTCCATGCTTCCGCGAAGACCCAACGTAAGAATTCGCTCGTCTTCCTTAACTGCGTTTGCTTGGGAAACATCAGTTTTTTGGAATGCATATGCTTCTGCTTCGGCATTGTAGCTATTAAACTCATAGCCTGTATTCAAACCGAGTAAGACGACATCATCTGATCCGGCTACCGTATTTTCCTGCTCAAGAGCGTATACAGCATCGATTGTCCAAGGATCAAGATCTACTGTTGCTGTGATAGCATCAAAGGCACTTAGTGCTGTATATTCTTCAGCTGTGATCGAGGCGTTGTCATCTCTTAGTTTGGATCCCACAATAAAACCATTACCATACCAAATGTTCTGGCGACCTATTGTAACTGTAAGAGGTGAATAAATCATCTCTTTTAAAGTTACGCTTGCAAGGTCGAGTAGCACATCGAAGTCAGCATTGTCATTATTGGTGGCACCGTTTACTTCAGTTGAAGAAACATCATCCCAGTCTCTCTGGTTAACCAATGATATTACTGTGGAAACGTTATCTGTCAGATCTGCATCGATTTGGATCTCTGCGGTGCTCATGAAATAATTTTGCACGTCATCGCCGTTATTGCCCGCATTATCTTTGTCGAGATCCAAGTCATCTCTGCTAATAACTCTAGCAGTTAGGTCGCCACTTATTTTTACATTCTGCACTTCAGCAAAGGCTGGTGTTACAAAGAACACCGCTAATGCGAAAACACAAAACACTTTGAAGAACTTACTCATTGTTTCCTCCTTAGGAAAATTTAGTTTATACTTAATAAAGGCCTATAGAAACTAACTCTTCTATATGAACCTTTTCGTATCATCTATTTCCATATCGCTATAGTTTACTAACTTTTGACCTTAACTTTCCTCCCCCCCTTCTCGATCAGATTTAAAGTTAAATATAGCGGTATAGTCCTCTTATATTGTTAAGTATACCACAAAAGTTAGCTTTGTCAAATAAATTTGCGAACCTAAATATTCAAGGTGACTAACGCTATTTAACCAAAAAACTTAAGCTCGAATTAGCGTTGTCACCTTATTTTTTTGTATCAAAAACTGAGCTGATTTTGCCGGTTTTTGGAGAAACCACTATACTGATTATTGTCTTCGTAGTCAATGGTGTTACTGTTATCATACAGTTTTCGTTGGATTTTGCAAAGCTCATTGTGATGTTGCCGTATTCCACTATATTAATGATGTCCCAGTTGTATAGCGGCATCTGTGTCTTAAAAAAGGATATCACCTGATCTGCATTTGGCCGGCCGGAATACCGCATAAACCCTACGCGGATTGCACCATCTTGGAATACGAATGATTGATCTCTGAGGTTCTTAAAAAGGGCCGGGGTAGGTACATCCTCAAACCGTAAAGTCCCTGCAACATTTAGAGGATTTTGAACACGTAGATTGCCGGATCCGCCTTCCCCTCTTGGCTGCAGTGAAGCGCACCCGCTTATAGCCAGGATAGCGCAAATTGCCAAAAAGAAATTAAGTTTTATTATTTTTCTCATATACATTAGATAAACTATACACGAAAGGATAGAAAAAGTCAAATTAATTTTATGATCTTTCTCTAGGAATTAAAGCCTGCCTTCATGGTAGAGCTCGATTAAGGCAGCGCAGATTGCAGGGTCGAATTGCTTGCCGCTTGAATTTTTGATTTCGTCAACCGCCTCGGCCTTGGATATGTGTTTTTTGTACGGCCTATCCGTAGTCATAGCGTCAAACGCATCCGCCACACCTATTATAGAAGCAATGAAAGGTATTTGATTTTTCTTTAGGCCTTCCGGATATCCTGACCCATCATATTTTTCATGATGATATTTTACCCCTAACAGTGAATCCCCTAATTCACTTATTGGCGCTAATATGTTCGCGCCTACTGCGGGGTGCTCCTGCATTATTTTTGTTTCGTCATCAGTCAGCTGACTTCCTTTATTTAGAATTAATTCCGGGATTCCGATTTTTCCTATGTCATGCAAAAGTGCGGCAATATGGAGATGCTCCAAGAAATTTTCATCGTTTTGCTTTTTTTCTTTTTGAAAGAGCTTCTCAGCAATCCTAAGGCTTAAGCTTGTTACGCGTGATGTATGGCCATGCGTGTAATGGTCCTTGGCATCAATTGCGGCAGCTAAGGCTATTGTTGTATGAATAAATAATTGCCGCTTCTTATCAAGCTCTGATACTAACTCTTTAAAGAGCTGTGCGTTCCTTATCGCCATTGCTACATCTGAAGCGAGCGCAGAAAAAAAGTCTGCCTCTTCTTTATCAAATTTTGTCTCATCTTGCTTTTTGCCCAACAGGAATATCCCAATCAGCTCTTTCATGAAATAACTGGGTACGCATGCAACCGCTTCAAACATCTCTATCTGGCGCAGAGTTTGCTCTAGGGTTTCTTTCAGCTCAGGCTCAACGCCTTTATCTAAGAGACTTTTTGCCTCTTCATACACAAGGCCGTTCTTAAAAAGCGTTTTCATCTTTTGGTTTTTAAAAAAGCGGATAAGGGGATTATCAACACCTATGCGCGCAAAGCCGGCCGGAACCTTTAAGCCAACAGGCCCGCGTGAAATAGTTAATATGTATGAGTTCTTTTCCTTATTATATAGCAGGATACCGGCATGAGTTATCTTAACCTTTTGAACAATTGTGCGCAGGATCATTTTGATTAAGGTGTCCGGCTCATGCACAAGGATCATGCTTTTCGCGGTGTCTTCAAGCTCTTTTTTGTAATTAATACCCATTTTTAATTACTAACCCTCTGTCTTTCCAAATATTCCCATTACGGTTTTTTCCAATATATCCAGCTCTAATGGTTTGTGGATGTAATCCGATGCGCCAAATTGCCGGCATTTATTAAACGCGTTTTCATCTTCCGGGCTTTTCCCTGTCACCATTATGACCGTTACATCTTTGTCTTTTTCCCGGATCTGCCTTAGGGCCTCAATGCCATCCATGTCAGGCATTTTGATATCCAGGAGTATCAAGTTCGGCCTTTGTTTTTTAACCAGGTCAATCGCCTCTTTGCCGTTTGAAGCGGTAATGACATCAATTTTGCGTTTGCGGAAGAAACTCGCGACAAACTCCCTCACATCGATTTCGTCATCTATGATTA
>JABMQH010000150.1 GCA_013203355.1 Candidatus Omnitrophota bacterium
ACCCATCTTTCGCTGAGTCCTTTTGAGATATTTTAATGCCTCTTTATTGTGTGCATCTAAGGTTAAGGCCTTTTCCCACCATTTAACCGCTTCCTCATAGTTTGAATTATCGTATTGGATCCTGGCCTGGATTAAGCAATGTCCGAGTTCTTGCGTGCGGGTTCGCGTTATTGGCTCAGGCTCTAGCTCAGCAATACCCCTTTGGTACTGAGCCCTCTTAATATATTTTAATGCCTCTTTATTGTGCGGATCCAGGACCAGGACTTTATTCCAGGCTTTGACCGCTTCGTCATATCTTGAATTATCATATTGGATCCGGGCCTGGATTAAATAATGACTTAGTTCCTCTTCGTATTCTCCGGAAAAAGCCAAGGGTAAAAACTCCTTACCCGCGAGACCTAAGCTTAAAATAATTGCCAATACCCAAATCTTTTTCTGAGATTTAGACATTACTCCCTTTTTCTTTCTTTCTCTGCCTCCACTCCCTCATATATTCCCGCATATAGGCACGATGCTGTTCTTTGTGCTGTTGTCTGTAAAGATGTAGGTAGTCTATATGCCTCTTCCGCCAGCCAAGGGCCCTTTGCCTGCATGTTTCCTTCCAGGAAGCGTCTTTTGTCTGCCGATAATTAAAATATTCGGGATTCCTGGTTCGCCATTTTTTCATATCACTGAGCTGTCTCTGGTATTGACACTCAATGCTTGAACAAATTGCCTGTTTGCTCGGTCTATACTTATTCGGTATAAACCATTTTTTACATATCGGACAAATTTTTCCTTTTGTCATAGTGGCTACCTCTTATTATGCCTCTAAAAAACTTTCCCGTAACGCTACAGATGCCGCCCCCAAACTAACAGCCCTCTCGCCCAGGGTCGACGGCAATATCTTCACGACCTTACTCGCCTTTTCCAAAGACAGTTTTTCGATTGTCTTTTTTACCTGTCCGAACAAAAGCTCTCCCGCTTTCTCGATCCCGCCTCCAACAATTACCACCTGAGGCGAAAAAAGATTGATCAAATAGGCTATTCTTACCCCTAAATTTATCGCAACACCTTCGATTAACTCTATGGCTATTTCATCGTTTTCTTGAGCGGCCTTGATAATAATATCGTCACTTAAAGCTTCCATATTGCCTTTTAGCAACTCCACAATTTTTGTTCCAACCCCTCTCTCAATAACTTTTCTTGCTTCATTTTTAAGGCTCATTTGGGAATCCCAGGGTTTTAGATATGGGGACTTTTCTCTAAATTTCAATTTTTCTTCATCACTAAGTGCCCCTATCACACCTTCCAGGTCAACGCTACCAAGGTTCGTACCGCAATATATCTCACCTTTTATCACAACCCCGCTTCCTACATCCTGAAAGATATATAACAGGTTTTCGGATTCCGCATCGAGGTTCTTGGCCCTTTCGCCAAATGCTGCGAATGATGCACCTTCGCCGAAGAACGTCCTTATGTTAAATTTTTCCTCAATGGCTTTTTTTACATTCGTAAAATATATGGTCGCCCTAGATTTACCCTTATCCTCATCAAGTCCTTTTATAGCTGCATTCTTCTCGCCTATGCTCCCATATACCCCGGCAGCAATAAATTTTATCTTTGATACGTCTACCCCCGAATTCTTGATCACCTCGTTTATTAGTGCGGCTAGGCTCTCCTCAACCGGCCCTTGCTCTATCTGGGGACGGGGTAGCTTTACTTCAGAAATAACATTCAGCATAAAATCTGTCAAGATGCCATCCATGGATTCTCGATTAAAATCTATCCCAATCAGAAAAACTTCCTCCTTATTCAACTCAAGAAGGACGGGTCTTCTGCCGCCGCTTGAGATATCCATACCGGCTTCGCGGACAAATCCCTTCTTGAAATATT
The DNA here is from genome assembly GCA_013203355.1 of Candidatus Omnitrophota bacterium. GTDB lineage: Bacteria > Omnitrophota > Gorgyraeia > JABMQH01 > JABMQH01 > JABMQH01. The sequence continues at coordinate 1,876 of JABMQH010000150.1, forward strand.
CTTCCAGATAATTTGATAATGTTACTACACTATATTTCAGCTGTTTCGACAAAGATGCTTTTGAGATCGGCCCCTTTTTCCTTATTGTATCTAATATCATCAGATTTTTTCTTTGCCTTTCATTTAGTGCCTGATATTTAAATAATCCGTCTTTTGTTATGCTCATATTTTATTCCTCCGTATTTCCTTTTACTACAAGTTGTAGTAAAGGCTACATGAATACCTATTGCTTACTTTTTTATCTTTTTCTGCCATTCACTTTACGCACATCGCAAAAAAAATGGCAGCCTTCTTTGTTAAGAAAGTATGCCATAAAAAAGTTAGTTTGTCAAATTTATGTTAAAAGCTTACTGTTTATTTTTCTAATGCCCCTTATATAGCCGGCAGCTTATTCCGCCCCCTTGACGTCAGCTTTCAAATCGCGGATAAGCTGATTTAGCGACGCTTGACTTGGGTCAAGCCATAACGATTTTTCGAAATATTTCAATGCCTTTTGTGGTTTGCCGCTGTTTATATATACCTCCCCTAAGTTATTATAAGCCGGCACCAGGCTGGGCTTTAACTCAATAGCTTTCTTGAGTTCTTTTTCCGCATTCTCCATGTCCCCCTTAGTGAGATACCCCAGACCCAACATATTATATGCCTCCGCCCTGCGCGGCTCCAATTTCGTCGCTTTTTTAAACTCTTCTATGGCAGCATCGACGGATCCTTTGCTTAACAAGTGATCTCCTAAAAATACACAACTGGCTGCAAGATTGGGCTTATATTCGTTATATAGCCTTTTGTTGTTAAGAACCGGGTAAAGGATAGCAAGGCCCACTATGCAAACAATAACGGAGTTGTATTTTCCCTTTTTTGTATTTTCAAAAAGATAGACAACAAAATATGCGCTAAAAATCAGCATGATCGGGGCAATGGGTAACTTATATCTTGTATGCACCAAAAAGAATATTGTACTAAAGATATAACTGGCCAAAAATAAATAACACACGGATAGAAATCTTCTTTTTCGCAATTCTCCTGCAGAAATAATAAGCCCCAGTATGCCGAGCGGAAATATCAAATTAAATTTAAACGGCAGGTATCCAAAAAACTTAATGAATGGCATATGGCTGGAATAGAAGCTTACCAAAAATATATCCGACATTTCATACCCCATTAAAAATAACCTTAGTTTTCTAAAAATCAGGCCAAAAAATTTGGCGGGGTTGTCCTTTATGAACTCGGTCCCTTTATTAAACCAAAACCTTGACACCTCGGATGCCTTTAGATCCTTACCAACAGACCGTTCTGCAAAGGCTACTGAATCAATAATCATATCTTTGCTCCCGGAACTTAGAAAAGGTAAATCAACATTTGCGCCGTCTGCCAAGGGGTTGTTCCCGAGGTAAAAATTAAGCCCTCCGTGAGCCGTAATTAAAACGAAATCCTTGGAAACGAGATAATTCCTTAAGGTAACTGGCAATATTGCTAAAGAAACAGCAATCAGAAAAACAGAACTGTACCCTATTGCCTTTTTCTTGTCGGTCTTAAACAACCAAAAGGAAATCCAAAAAATGAAAACCAGAACAAACATCAAGATATTGGCGGCCATTAGGCAAGAGGTCCCAACCGAGATTCCTATTAGACACATTTTTAAAACCGTTGGTTTTTTATCGAATGAAAATATAAGGTTCAGAATAATGAGGTAAGAAAACGTAATCAAAGAAGTCGAAATGATCATGTTGTCATAGAAGATGAGCAATTCAAAAAGCGCACAAGCTAAAAAGGCGACTATTCCGACTGCATTTCCAAAGATCCTTTTTGCCAGCCAATAAAGAAGCAGGCAATTAACAGAACCTATTAATATCTGCGTAAGGCGTGCCGCGAATAGAAAGTGTCCAAATAAAAAATAGACAACCCCCAAAAAATATGGATAAAACGGCATTCCATAAAAAACACTCTTCCCCGTCCAGTCGCCCCTTGCTATATCCATTGCCCATTTATCGTAATCAGCAGAATCCAAAACCAGCATATCGGAAATGAAACTTTTATTTAATTGAATAAGGCAAATTAAACGCGGTAAAAAGGCTATGACAAATAGAAGGGTTAGGATTAAGATTTTTTTCTTAAGGTTTTTGTCAACCATTAGCTATTACCCGCAAGGCACGCTTGAATAACTCGAGATTGGGATCCGTTGGCATCTTTCATCCGAAAAGGCGTCTTATTTTTTCGTTATTAAAGAAGAAGACAATAAGCAGGTGATATATTAGAGAGATAATATCTTTTACGGAAGAGGGGATAAGCACTTCAAAGGGAGGCGATAAGGTTACAAGGCCTGAAAAGATAAATATTTTTGTAAGGACTATATATCCCGCAAAAAATATTAGGAGTTTCCTTGCCAGCATCTTGTATTTCAAAATCCCGACACCAAGCGTGAATGAAACCAAAGCGGTTGAGGATACGAACACCGAGACCCCAATGGGTTTTGTCGCACCCCATATAATTTTGGCTGCAACCAGGCTTAGCAGAGTGGCAATACCTATTATAACCTCCGTATAGCCGAATAACGCAATACTTAATTTTTTATCTTTTTTCATATCTTAAGGAGAAGTTTACCATACAAACACACCCCTTTCAAGCTTGATTAAAGTAATAAAATGGGATACAATGAAAACAAATGATATCAAAGCTGAAATCCAGCCCTAAGATAACTTTCTTGCTTATCATATGCATTTTCTTACTCGCCTTTTTCATTCGTTTCATCTATCTCGATCAGATAAAGGACAACCCGTTCTTCACTCCGTATGAAGGGGGATTGGACGATTATCTATATGACACATGGGCCAGGGAAATTGCTTTCACGGATTTCGTAGGAAAAGAGGTTTTTTGGGGACTGCCGCTGTATCCATACTTTCTAGGCCTTGTATATTTCCTCTTCGGACGCGATCTATACATAGCCAGATTAATTCAATTTGCAATCGGTGCTTTGAATTGTGTGCTTTTATATTTCATAGGGAAAAAAGTATTTAACAAATCTACGGGCATCATCGCTTCTATAATGCTTGCGCTATATAGCCCGGCTATATTCTATGAAGGGTTTTTGAGCGGCTCTTTTTTATCCATCTTTTTGAACTCTATTGCCATAATATTAATTTTACAGACGGCTCAAAAATCAAATTGGAAAAAATGGTTTTCGATAGGCCTCTTAATAGGCATATCCGGACTTTCGGGCGCAAGCATATTTTTATTCCTCCCCTTCTTGATTTATTGGTTGTTCAAGACATTCAAAAAATTTAACTACCGTAAAAGGTTATCCCATGCGACAAGTCTATTGGTGGGCGTCCTTATTATAATCGGGGTTGTTACTTTAAGAAATTACGTTGTTGGAAAGGATTTCGTGCCTACAACCTGGCATAACGGTATAACCTTTTATGCAGGCAACAATCCTGCTTCAAACGGAACTTTTATCCTGCCTTCTTCCGTAGGGATTAGCGTAGCTACGGCCAAGGTAAATTCAAGGCTCCAGGCCGAAAAAGCCTTAAATAAAAGATTAAAGCCATCCGAGGTTTCTAATTTTTGGTTCAGGCAAGGGCTTACCTTTATCAAAAACGAGCCCGCGCGGTATACAAGGTTATTGATAGATAAATTTTTAATTTTCTGGAATGCCTATGAGATTTCCGACGTATTAAATATAGGGCTCTTCATTAAAAAATTCTCTCCCTTTTTACAGGCACGCTTTTTTATGACCTTCGCCGTGATATTCCCCTTATTCATCCTGGGGGTGATATTATCTTTTAAGCTCCGCCATCAGGCGGGAATCCTTCTGCTATATCTATTGATATCGAGCCATACGTTATCCGTAATGTTATATTTCGTAAATGGGAGATACCGATTGCCTATAGTACCATTTTTAATGATCTTCTCAGCTTACTCAGTAGTATGGATATTCTCTAAAATAAAAAACAGGGATTTCGTCAAAGTGGCGTTAATTCTGCCTATATTGGTAGCGGCGATCTTGTTTGAGAACATGCACTTGATATATACCGGTCCAGAGGCCTTTTATAATAATCTTGGCGTTGTCTATAAAAGGAAAGGAATGTATAAAAAGGCTGAAAAGGAATACAGGGAAGCAATAAGGCTTAAGCCGGATTATGTCACCCCGCATTTCAATCTAGGGATATTATATTGGGAAACTGGAGAATTGCAAAAGGCAACGGAAGAATTTAAAAAGGCTGTAAGGCTAAATCCGGAATTCTACAAGGCGCGCAATAAGCTCGCAAAGGTCTATATGGCCTCCGGACAAAATGACCGAGCGGTATATCATTTGGAAAAATCTTTACAGGCCAATCCCAACCAACCGGATATACGGGATTTATTAAAAGGGATAAATAATAATTAGTTCAACCTTGCCAATTCTTAAAAGAGATGGTAAACTATATTAAGCAAAATAAAAAATGAGGCCATAGATGTTAAAAAAGCGCACTTCGGGTTTTACGCTTGTGGAGATACTGATCGTTATAGTACTGATCGGCATTCTTGTAGTCATTGCGCTTCCGCAATACGAAAAGGTAAAAAGGCGAGCTTACGTTGCTGAGGCATATAGCACATTCGGCGGCATCAAGAAAACTCAGGCGCTATATTATCATGAAACAGGTACCTACTCGCCTCATATATATTGGGGGGGCAAGCACTGGCTTGATATAGATTTTCCGTCAAAGTTCGCGCGTCATTTTGACTATGGCGTGTCCCTGGCCGATGCAGGCGGCAACCCTGATGAGACAATGACAGAATCCGATTACTATATTGCTGTTGCGCGACGCGATACGGCCGATTTTTTCTTCCCGGAATGTCCCCACATCCATGAAACCGGCGAACCAGGCATCTATGTTCTCGATGGGCCCGATGAT
>JABMQH010000013.1 GCA_013203355.1 Candidatus Omnitrophota bacterium
AGGATGACGTAAAAGAGGTAGCTGAAGGCTTTGAATGCGGGATTAGCTTGGCCAATCACAAAGATATTAAAGTAGGCGATGTTATTGAAGCACACATTATAGAGATGGTGGCAAGAAGATTGTAGGCCGAAATTTACAGTTAGGACAAGTTCCATCCTGACTAGTTGCTATGCATGGGAACCTGCCCAACACACGGAATTAAATTATGAAGAAACGATTATTGAGCGGGATGAGGCCAACCGGGCCTTTACATTTGGGCCATCTATTCGGGGCGCTGGAAAACTGGGTCAAGCTGCAGGAAGAGTACGATTGCCTTTTTATGGTTGCGGATTGGCATGCCTTGATGAGCGAATACGAGCATCCCGAAGGGATAAAAAAGAACACTTACGAGATGATTAGGGACTGGGTTGCCTGCGGTATTGATCCAAAGAAGAGTGTGATATTCCAACAATCCGAGGTATCGCAGCATTTAGAGCTTGCAATGGTCCTTTCTATAATAACGCCCCTGGGATGGCTTGAGCGTTTGCCGACATACAAAGAACAGCTCAGGGAAATAAAGGGCAGGGATATTACAACGTACGGTTTTTTGGGTTATCCCGTGCTTCAGGCTGCGGACATACTGGTGTATAAGGCGCATAAGGTTCCTGTGGGTGAGGATCAAAAGTCGCACCTTGAGTTGACGCGGGAGATTGTAAGGAAGTTTCATTTTCTGTATAAGAAAGAGATTTTTCCGGAACCGGAGACCCTGTTGACAAAGGTACCCAGATTATTGGGCCTTGATAACAGGAAGATGTCCAAGAGTTATGACAATTATATCGCGCTTTCTGACTCGCCGGATGAAATCAGGGCAAAGGTTGTTAAAATGATTACTGATCCCAAGCGCATAAAATTAGCGGATAAAGGGCATCCCGACGTCTGCAACGTTTTTTCATATTGTAAAGTTTTTGCAGATAACGAAAAAATCACCGAAGTCCATAAGTATTGTACGGGCGCGCTTAAAGGCTGCACAGAATGCAAAAAGGACCTGGCGGATATCATAATAGAACGGCTTAAGGATATCCGGGCAAAACGGACTAATCTGAAAGATTTAGATGTAGATAAGTTGTTGAAGGATGGCAACAAAAAGGCCGCGGAGATCGCAGGTGAGACGATCTCTAAAGTTAAGGAGTTAGTAGGATTACATAAATGAAGGTTAAGCTTGAGGTATTTGAGGGCCCGCTAGACCTGCTGCTGTATCTGATCAAAAAAGAAGAGATCGATATTTATAATATCCCGATCGCGGATATAACTCAGCAGTATTTAAAGTATCTTGATTTCATGAAGATGCTGGATTTAAATATTGCGGGGGAATTTATTCTGATGGCGGCGACTCTAATACATATAAAATCCAAGATGCTCCTGCCGCCGGATCCCAACCAGGCAGCGGAAGAAGAAGAAATGGATCCGCGCCTTGAGCTGGTCCAAAAGCTTGTGGAATACAAAAAATTTAAAGAGGCGGCAGGCCAGTTGCTTGAAATGGAGGTTAGGCAGAAAGATGTGTTTGTAAGGTCCGCCCCCTGCGATATAAAGCCCGATGACTCAAAGCCTTTTTTTGAGGCGAGCCTCTTTGATCTGATTACTGCGTTTAACAAAATACTGAAGGATATTCCAAAGAATGTTTTTTATGAGGTTATAAAGGATGAATTTACGGTTGAAGAGAAGATGCATGATATATTTCATCTTTTGATAAATTCACCGAAACTGCTCTTCAGTGATCTGTTTAAGGATGTAAAGAGCAAGTTCGAGATCGTTACGATATTTTTGGCCATTTTAGAATTGATACGCTTAAAGGAGATTGTTGCGGTTCAGGATAAGGTTTTTGCTGAAATCAAGATCGAAAGAAACACAACGAACATAAAGCCGGTTTTTCACAAGACGGAGCAATCATGACAAACGAAGAAGCAAAAAGGATTATCGAAGCACTTTTATTTGCTACCCACAGCCCGGTAAGCATCAATGAGTTGACCTCGACGCTGGAAGATGTGGATTCAAGGGTGGTCAGAGACCTGGTTTATGAATTAAAAACTGAGTACGAGAATCAGAATAGGAGTTTTTCAATTACAGAAATAGCCGGAGGCTTTCAGATCATTACAGATTCTTGTTATGCCTCCTGGATAAGAAAATTGATCGGAAAGGAAAAGACGCAGCGGCTTTCAATGCCGTCTCTTGAGACATTGGCGATCGTTGTGTACAAACAACCTCTTACAAGAAGTGAGATAGAGACGATCAGGGGCGTGAACATAGAGGGAATCCTTGAAGGGTTGCTTGAAAAAAAATTAATAAAAACAAGCGGGAGAAAAGAGGCCCCGGGCAGGCCATTCGTTTATACGACAACAGAGCAGTTTCTGATCCATTTCGGGCTGAAGTCATTGGAGGATTTGCCTAAACTAAAGGAGTTTGCGGAAAAAGACGTGCAGGCGGGTGAGAAGGACCTTATAGTAGAGAATCTTACCAGCGAAAAAAAAGAGGAGGCTAGCGATGGAACTAGCGCGGTTGCGAAAACAAATTGATAAAATAGATAAAAAGGTCGTTGAAAATTTAAATATACGGGCAAAGATTTCCTTGGAAATAGCCAATGCCAAAAAGGCAAACAAGATGAGCACCTATGCGCCGGACAGGGAAAGCGATGTATACAAAAGAGTGGTTTCGGAGAATAAAGGGCCACTTTTGGATGAACATATTAAGACGATCTACAGAGAAGTTATGTCGGGGACGTTAAGTATAGAAGGGCCTATGAGGATTGCGTATTTAGGCCCACAGGCGACATTCACGCATCTGGCGAGCATAAAGAAATTCGGTTCTTCGGTTAAACACGTGCCGGTTAATTCTATTACAGAGGTCTTTGCTGAGGTAGAGAAGGGCCGGGCAGATTATGGTGTTGTCCCGATAGAGAATTCTATTGAAGGGGCGGTGAGCCATACGCTGGACATGTTCATGGAATCCGAGCTGAAGATTTGCTCGGAAATCAGCTTAGAGATTTCACATCATCTTTTAATGTCACAGACTGTAAAAAGAGGCCCTAAGGTAAAGAAGATTTATTCAAATCCTCAAGTCTTCGGTCAGTGCAGAATATGGATTGAAGCCAATTTCCCGAATGCGGAACTAGTAGAGGTTTCTTCTACGGCAAAGGCCGCAGAGATCGCCAAAAAGGACAAGACCTCTGCCTGTATAGCCTCAAGCTTAGCCGCAAAACATTATTGTCTAAGGGTTATAGCAAAGTCGATCGAGGACTATGGCCATAACGTTACCAGATTTTTGGTCATTGGCAGGACTGAACCCAGCCAGACCAAGGAGGACAAGACCTCAATTATGTTTTCTATCAGGGATAAATTAGGCGCCCTGCATGATATGCTTGTGCCGTTCAAAAAGAATAAAATCAATCTCACAAAGATCGAATCCCGTCCGTCAAAAAGACGTGCGTGGGACTATTACTTCTTCGTGGACTTACAGGGACACCATGAGGATACTAGTATAAAGAAGGCATTGAAAGAATTGGAAAAACAGACGACCTTTATAAAGGTATTGGGGTCGTATCCCATTGGAAACAATACATAAATGTTAGTGCGTAAGAACATATTAAAAATCAAACCGTATATACCCGGCAAACCCATAGAGGAAGTTCAGAGGGAGCTTGGTTTAAAAGAGGTTGTAAAATTGGCCTCTAATGAGAACTCTTTAGGGCCTTCCCCAAGGGCAGTCTCTTATATTAAGAAGAATTTAAAGAATTTAAATAGGTATCCGGACTCGACCGCTTTTTATCTTAAGCAAAAATTAGCAAAGGACCTGAAGGTCAAACCGGCCAATCTGATAACCGGCAACGGCTCCGATGAGATAATAACACTCGCCCTAAAGGCATTTGTCAATGAAGGCGAAGAGGTTATAATCGGAGATACGACGTTCTTGATTTACAAGATTGCTTCTCAGGTTGCGAATGCAAAGGTAACCATTGTGCCCATGAGCAATTTCAGATATGACCTGGAGACGATGCGGAAAAGGATTACGAACAAGACAAAGATGATTTTTATTGCGAATCCTGATAATCCTACCGGCACCTATGTTGCGCGTAATGAGGTGTCAAGATTCATGAAAGGGATTCCGAAAAGCCTGATAGTCTTTTTCGACGAGGCATATTATGAATTTGGCAGGCAGAAGAAGGATTTTCCCGACACGATGAAGTATTTAAACAGGGGCAACGTAATAATATCGAGGACATTTTCAAAGGCGTATGGATTAAGCGGACTCAGGGTTGGCTATGGGCTTTCAACTCCTGAGGTGATTGGTTATATGGATAGGGTTAGAGAACCTTTCAACGTAAATATTTTAGCGCAGGGCGCTGCCTTGGCGGCGTTGGATGATAAGCAGTTTTTAAAAAGGACCCTTTCGAATACAAAAAAAGGAAAAGAATTTTTATATAAAGAGTTTGATAAATTAGGGTTTGAATATGTTCCGAGCGCAACAAATTTTATACTGGTAGATTTAAGAAGGGATTGCAAAAAGGTTTTTAAAAAAATGCTTTCCTCAGGAGTCATAGTGAGGGACATGAAGGCCTGGGGACTGGATACATACATACGGGTAACAGTCGGAACAGAACGCGAAAATAAAAAGTTCATCACCGCTCTCAGGAGGATCTTATGATCATAGTATTGCGTCCAGGCGCCACACAACAACAGATAGATCATATTGTTGAGAAGGTAAAAAAGTTAGGGTTGAAGCCGATGATATCGAAGGGGGCCGAGCGCACGATTATAGGCGTTATCGGTTCTGAAGATATAATTCAGGCGCAACCGTTAGAGGTCTATCCCGGCGTTGAGAAGGTAGTGCCGATTTTAAAGCCATTCAAGCTGGTTTCCAGAGATTTTAAGAAAGAGGACAGCATTGTTGATTTAGGTAATGGCGTGAAGATTGGCGGAAAAGATATTGTTGTGATGGCAGGGCCATGTTCGGTCGAAAGCAGAGAGCAATTGATCGAAACCGCAAAAAAGGCCAAAAAGGCAGGCGCTAAGGTTTTAAGAGGTGGCGCCTTCAAGCCAAGGACGTCTCCTTATTCCTTTCAGGGTCTTGGGGAGAAGGGCCTTAAGTTTCTTGCGGAGGCAAGAAAAGAAACCGGACTATTAGTAGTTACCGAACTTATGGATACCAGAGACGCAGAGCTGGTTGCCAAATATGCGGATATAATTCAGATAGGCGCAAGGAACATACAAAATTTTAACCTGCTGAAAGAAGTGGGGCAGATGAAAAAACCCGTTTTATTAAAACGCGGCATGTCCTCAACAATAAAGGAATTTTTGATGTCTGCCGAGTATATTCTCTCAGAAGGTAATTTTAACGTGATATTGTGTGAGCGCGGGATAAGGACATTCGAAAATTTTACCCGCTTCACTCTAGATATAAGCGCGGTTCCTGTAATAAAGAGCCAGAGTCATCTTCCGATAATTGTCGATCCTTCACATGCGACCGGGAAGTGGGGGTTGGTTTCGCCGGTTTCCATGGCCGCGATAGCTGCCGGTGCGGATGGATTGATTATTGAAGTTCACCCGAATCCCGAAGAGGCCATGTCAGATGGGGCACAGTCGTTATTGCCGGAGAATTTTGAAAAACTGATGCAGGATTTGCGTAAAGTCACCGAAGCAGTCGGCCGCAAGTTATAAAAGGATAGCAAATATGACTAAGTTTAATAAAATTACGATTATCGGTGTTGGTTTAATAGGCGGGTCCATAGGCCTTGCCATAAAAAAAAGGCGTTTGGCTTGCGAGGTTATAGGTGTTTTTAGGCGCACCTCTACCTTGAGGAGGGCTTTGAAGCATAAGGCAATAGATAGGGGCACAATGTCTATTGAGGATGGCGTAAAAGATTCTGATTTTATAATATTGGCAACGCCGGTTCTCTTAATTCCGACAATTGCGCGCGAGGTGATTAAATATGCCAAAAAAGGGGCTATAATAACGGATGCCGGGAGCACGAAAGAATGGCTCGTTAATAAGATTGAGAGAACTTTAAAACCTTCTAAGCCGGTTTTCTTTGTCGGCTCACACCCTATGGCCGGCTCTGAGCACAGCGGTGTAGAATTCGCAAATGGCGATTTATTAAAGGATTCCCCTTGTATTGTTACAAAGACGGGAAGGACCAATAAAAATACATTAGGCAAGGTAGTGGGTTTCTGGAAGGGCCTTGGGGCCAGGGTTGAGATAATGAGCCCGGCAAGCCACGATAGAAGCGTTTCATTTATAAGCCATCTACCGCATCTTGTTGCCTTCAGTTTGGCGGGAACGGTTTCTGAGAAAGAACTGCGTTATGCAGCAGAGGGTTTTAAAGATACGACTAGAGTTGCTTTAAGCGACGCGAGGTTATGGGCAGATATATTTTTATCAAATCAAAAAGAGATATTAAAATCGGCGCGGCTGTTTGAAAAATATTATAAGAAGATTATAAAGGCACTCGCAAGACGCAAGTATTCTGAGGTAGCGAGGTTGCTTGAGGCGGCCAGGGCAAAACGTAGTAAATTCACCAATGGCAGATAGGTCTAAACAGTTGATAATTGCCATCGATGGGCCCGCGGGAAGCGGGAAGAGCACGGTCAGTAAGATGGTTGCAAAGAAACTCGATCTTTTATATTTAGATACCGGGGCGATGTATCGCGCATTAACGCTAAAGGCGATGCAAGCAAAGTTAGATTTGGAAAACGAAAAACAGCTCATTGATATGGTCAAAGATACTAAGATCCAGATAGAGACGCGTCCCCGCGCCAAATCTATAAAGGTATTTTTAGACGGCAAGGATGTTACACACAAGATCAGGACACCGAAGCTCACAGACAATATTAAATATATTGCAAAGGTACCTGGTGTGCGTAAATGCATGGTGAAGATGCAAAGACAGATAGCGGCTAAAAAAGGAGCGGTTTTAGAAGGCCGTGATACCACTACCGTTGTTTTTCCTGATGCCAACTATAAGTTTTATCTGGATGCGAATATAGCCGAACGCTCAAAAAGGCGTTTTAAGGATTTGAGCGCTATTTGTGTAGACATTTCCATAGAAGACGTGAAGGAAGACGTTCGTGTGCGCGATGAAAGTGACAAAACAAGGAAAGTGGCCCCGCTTAAAAAGGCAGAAGACGCGATTTGTATCGATACGACGAATATGAGTATTGATGAAGTGGTTGACAGGATTTTAAGCGAGGTTAAATCTTAAGTGGTATATCAGATATGCCGCACTATTTTATGGACTCTCTGCAAATTATGTTTTAGGTGCGAAATTAAATATAAAGAAAACCTTCCAAAGAAGGGCCCGTTTATAATTGCCAGCAACCACGCGAGTTTTGCGGATCCGTCGGTTCTGAGCGGGATCACTAAGGAACAGATTCATTTCGTTGCGCGGGAGAGTTTGTTTACAAATTGGTTTACTAAGTGGTGGGCAGCAGCGGTCGGGATAATCACGATAAAAATGGGAAGGTTTGATTTAAGCGCTATAAAAGGCACATTAGAACATTTAGCCAAAGGTGAAATAGTTGCTCTTTTCCCTGAAGGATCACGCTCTAACGACGGTATTATAAAAGAACCAAAGGGCGGGGTTGGTTTTGTAGCGGCCAAGGCCTCTGTACCGGTAGTACCGGTTTTTATAAAAGGTACCGATAAAGCGCTGCCTATAGAGGCGAATTTTATAAGATTTGCAAAGGTAAAGGTTATGGTGGGTAAGCCCGTTGAGCCCAAGATGTTTTTAGACAAAAACGGAAACTGTGATTACCAGGCTTTAAGTCAAGAGGTGATGGATAGAATTGCAAAATTTAGCAGAGATGAAAATTGAGATCGCAGATTGCTCAGGGTTTTGCTTTGGAGTAAAAAGGGCAATAAAAATGGCCCAAGAAGCGCTGGAAAAGAATAAGGCAAAAGGGGTCTATTCCTTAGGGCATATCATACACAACAGCCAGGTGGTTGAGGAGTTATCACGGAAAGGCCTTAAGCCCATAAAGGAATTGGCCGGAGTGGAAGAGGGTGTAGTTGTTATTTCCTCCCACGGCGCAGGGCCTAAGATTTTTAAACAAATAGAGGCGAAGGGCATTGGTTTAGTGAATGCCACATGCCCCTATGTTATGTCTGCTCAAAAGATTGTAAAGTCTTTAAGCGATGAAGGTTATTCGGTCTTGATATTGGGTGATCGTCACCACCCAGAAGTAGAAGCTCTAGTCGGACTGGCAGGAAAGGGGGCAGTTGTTATAAAGGATGAAGAGGAGCTTGAAGGGCAAAAACTTCCGTCGAGCAGGATAGGCGTCGTAAGCCAGACTACGCAGACCTCAAAAAGATATTTTAGGCTTATCTCTAAAATATTAAGTAGAGGTTTCTCGGAAGTGAGGATTTTTAATACAATCTGCAGCGATACTCAAAAAAGGCAGGAATCAGCCGCCAGACTGGCTAAAGACGCAGATTTAATGATAATAGCGGGCGGCAGGATGTCTGCGAATACAAAAAGATTGTTTGAAATTTGTTCCGAAATTTGTAAAAATACGTATCACATTGAAACAGCACAGGAATTAAAGGGTAAGTGGTTTGAAGGTAAGTCTAAAATTGGCATTGCAAGCGGGGCTTCGACCCCGGATTGGATCATAAAAAGCATTAAAAAGGAAATCTTATCGATAAGGGGGATATATGCACGATGATTAGCGAGAAAGAAAACGAAAAAGATGATTTGATGGCGCTCTATGCGAGTACCATGAGGCCATTTCACGAGGGCGACATTCTGAAAGGCCACATTGTTGAAATAAGGCCAAAGGAGGTCTTGGTAGACATCGGATACAAGTCCGAAGGAGCTATCTCTATATACGAGTTTGATGATCCTTCATCAATTAAGGTTGGCGATGAGATCGAGGTTCTTTTGGAAGCTAAAGAAAATGAGCATGGCATGCTGGTGCTTTCTAAGGAAAAGGCAGAAAGGACCCAAGGATGGGAAGCGATAGCCCGTAGTTGCAAAGAAGGCGATACTATACAAGGTAAGATCATCCGTAAAATCAAGGGTGGTTATATCGTAGATATTGGTGTCGAAGCATTTTTACCTACGTCATTGGCAACATTAAGGGGTTATGCCAGCGCAGAGAAGCAATTTGGCCTGGTACTGGATTTTAAAATATCCAAGATCAACAAACCCAGAAAGAATGTAGTCTTGTCCAGGAAGGATCTGCTCCAGCAGAAGATGAACCAGGACCGGGAGAGGGTTATGGGGGAGCTGATAAAAGGCCAGATAATTACGGGTACAGTGAAGAATATAACAGACTTTGGTGCCTTTGTGGACCTTGGCGGCGTAGACGGACTTTTACATATCACCGATATGAGCTGGGGCAGGATCAACCATCCGACAGACATTGTAAAAGTGGGTGACAAGGTAGAGGTGATGGTGCTTGAGATTGACAAGGCCGGAGGGAAGGTATCCTTAGGATTGAAGCAAAAGAGCCCAAACCCATGGCTTGATGTAGATTCAAAATTTCCGGTAGGTTCAAAGTCCAAGGGAAGGGTAACTAACCTTTTGCCTTACGGCGCCTTTGTTGAACTAGAGAAAGGCGTGGAAGGCCTGGCCCATGTGTCGGAAATGTCATGGAAGAAAAAGATAAGTCATCCAAGCGAACTTTTAAAAGTCGGCGATGAAATAGATGTTGTGGTTTTGGATATCGACCGTCAAAATCAGAGGATTTCACTTGGGATCAAGCAGCTTGAACAGGATCCCTGGGGAGATATCGAATCAAAGTATCCTATTGGCCTCAAGATACAAGGAAAGGTCAGGAATATTGTTGATTATGGTGTCTTCGTAGAATTAGAGGAAGGGCTGGACGGCCTTGTTCATATTTCAGATATATCCTGGACAAAGAAGATCGCCCACCCAAAAGAGGTCCTGAATAAAGGCGACGATATTGAGGCGGTTGTTTTATCTGTGGATAAGGCAAGCAGAAAGATCGCTTTAGGCCTTAAGCACCTTACTCAAGACCCATGGCCGGAGATTGCCAAAGAATACCCGACCGGCATAGCCATTGAAGGTATTATCACAAAGATTGTGAATTTTGGAATCTTTGTTGAGCTAAAATCGGACCTTGAAGGGCTTATCCATATAAGCGAACTCAGGCAGGACTCTGCTGCGAAATTGGATGCGCTTTATCAGGTAGGGCAGAAGATAAAGGTTAGAATATTAAAGGTTGATACTGAACAGAGAAAGATCGCACTAAGCAACAGGGACGCGTAAAAGGCTATTTTCTGTCAAAGAATATATTCTTTCCGGTGGCGCTAAGGGGCATGCCGATGGCTTGTCCTGCGCCTTTATCAAACAGGCATAGTTCAATAGCAGCTTTTCCCACAGAGTACATCATGCGATTATCGATGTGGAATCGGCCTGCTATTGTTGCTGCCGAAGAAATAGCAATCCCCAGGTCCATTGCGTTGTAAGCACAAACACCCTTTGCGGCTTTTAACTCTTCGCATGTCTTGAATCCGCAAAACCCGCAGTTAAGACCCACAGGGTTTATCTTTGTCGCTATTATTACGCAGGCCTTCACCTGTTCCAGATTCCCGGCATCCCGCTGGAAGCTTGGCCTATTATCACGTTTTGCTATCTCGCACATCTTTGGGATCAATTTCTTGACATCAGTCTCGGTAAGGATTAAGGTTTGAATATTATCTATACCCCTTGTTTTTGGCGCTGTCCTTGCAGCAGCAACCATAAGATTGGCCACCTGCTCTAAAGCTAATTGTTCCGCTTCATTTGATTTTCTGATCATTGACTTTCCCCCTCACGTAAAATATAACACTTATACCTACCCCTGTCAATTATTCTCTTATAATCCGAAATTGTAATTGACCAATTTGGGCAGGGGTGTTACAATACGTTTCAGAAAAGGAGAACAAATGGTACCTGTAGAAAAGCAAGTAGAGCTTATTAAGCGCGGTACGGTTGAAATACTACCTTCCGTTAAGGACTTGACAGAGAAATTAGCTGTTTCAGCTGCCAATAAAAAGCCATTAGTTATAAAGGCCGGTTTTGATCCAACGGCTCCCGATATACATCTTGGACATACCGTACTTCTGCGCAAACTCAAACATTTTCAAGAACTGGGCCATAAGGTGATCTTTCTGATAGGTGACTATACAGGTATGATAGGCGACCCATCCGGTGCGTCAAAAACAAGGAAGATGTTGAATCGCCAGGAGGTCTTAGATAATGCAAAGACCTACGAAAAGCAGGTTTCAAAGATATTGGATATTACAATAGAAAGGCTTGTTGAAAAAGCAGACTTTGGCAAGCAGCAAAAGGCACAGATGAAATTTAACAGTGAATGGTTCAGAAAAATGACCATTGAACAATTAATAGAGCTTGCCTCAAAGCAGACCATTGCCAGGATATTAGAGCGTGATGATTTTTCGAATAGGCATAAGAAGGGTGACAATATATCGTTTTCAGAATTTCTATATCCTTTATTTCAGGGATATGATTCCGTTGCGTTAAAGGCAGATATAGAAATCGGCGGCACCGATCAGAAATTTAATATGCTTATGGGAAGAGACATTCAGGGACGATACAATCAAAAGCCGCAGATCGTAATCACTATGCCGATCCTCGTCGGATTGGACGGCACACAGAAGATGAGCAAGTCCCTGGATAATTACATAGGGATAGATGAATCACCAGAAGATATATTTGGTAAGATGATGTCTATCTCAGATGAAATGATGTTTAAATATTATGAGCTTCTAACGGATGACGACCTATCTAAAGTTAAAAAATTACACCCAATGGATGCAAAGAAAAATTTAGCTAAGGAAATTGTTGAACAGTATCATGGTAAAACAAAAGCGCAAAGAGCACAGGCTGGTTTTGAAAAGACGTTTCAAAAACAAGACCCTTTTACAGGGATGAAGGTGAAGGCAGTGGATTTAACAACAGCTAATGAAGGCGCCTTATTACTGAAGAATATTTTATTTGATAAACAAATACTTGGTTTGGCAAAAATGCCACAAAGCAAAAGCGAATTTCGCCGTTTGATAGAACAAAAGGCCATAACCGTAAATGGGACAAAAATAACCGATTTCCAATATAAATTAGAGGCAAACAAAGAGTATTGTATTAAAGTAGGCAAGACCAGTTTTATCAAGATAACAATAAGAGTAAATTAGTAAAAAACCCTTGACAGGGATAAGGCAGCGTGATATACTTTACTCCGCTCTGATATATATAGTTAGTTTGAAATTCCCGAGAGGAGCAATTAGTTGAAAAAACTATTTGACAATTCTGGGTAATTTTCTATAAAAAAGACGAAAAAAGTACACTGAAAGGCATCGTCTTCGATGCCTTTTTTGTCATTAAATTCGTTCTTTGAAAATAGCCAAGTGTGAGGGGTCAGGTCGTCAATATTTCAAACTGAAGAGTTTGATCCTGGCTCAGAGTGAACGCTGGCGGCGTGGATTAGGCATGCAAGTCGA
>JABMQH010000151.1 GCA_013203355.1 Candidatus Omnitrophota bacterium
CCTTTGATCCCTGATATATGGTTTCTTGACATTCTGTATTCCTTCTATACTAAGATTTTACTTCAAAAGCTTACCTGCCGCTTCAACCACCTTGTTCGGCTCGATCGCCGTAAGGCACTTAAATCCCAAGGCGCAATTATGCGCAAGGCATTCAATGCATCCCACATCTTTATGCAATACGATATCATTTTTTCCGATGGGCCCCCAGCGCTTAGAGCTAAGGCCGGGCTGGTTGCGCCCGAAGATCGCTACAACAGGCACCCCTAAGGCAACGGCAATATGTACGGGCCCCGAATCATTTGAGATCAAGAGTTTGGATCTTTCCAGCAGCGCTGCCAATTCCCCCACGCTTAAACTCCCGGATAGGTCCAATACCGCGTTCTCTGTTTTTTCTCTCATCTTGCGGCTGAAATCCTTATTATTGGTACTGGCGATTATAACTATTTTTTTATGAAACCTGTTGATTATCTCATCCGCGACCATCGCGAATCTCTCGCTGGGCCACCTTTTAGAAGGACAGCTGGCGCCCGGATGCACAACTACAAACCCACTGCCATCCTCAAGCTCATTTTCCTTCAATATCCTTTTTATCTTAAGCCGGTTTTCTTCCTTCACCGGAACTAATAATTCCCTGCCTTTTGGTTCTATCCCGACTAATCTTAAGATGTCTAAATTGTAGTCCGCCTCATGCTTCCCGCCAAGCTGCTTTGTGTGCGCGATCCGCCTTGTCAAAAGGAATCCCCATTTTTTATTAAGCCCGACCCTGTTCCTGATCCCAGCTAGCCATAGGATTATATGGATCCTTACCATTGGATGTAAAACTATTGCCGTGTCAAAACTTTTCTTCCTTAATACCCCGGAAAAACGGGCACTTCCTAAAAGGCCCTTGAATTTTTTTTTGTCTAAGGCTATCACCTCATTCAAATAGGGATTGCCATCCACAATATCCCGCGTATAGGGTGATACCAGCATCGCGACAAACGCGCCGGGTAAGGCCTCCCTCACCGCTTTAATCACGGGCGTGGATAATACTACATCTCCGATCCTGTCAGTGCGGACAATCAATATACGTTTCATATATCTGTTAACATTTTCTTTGCTGTGTCGAATACTGTGTTTGGGTCGATTAAATTCATGCACTCATGATTTTCTTTGCATTGGGCTACTTCGCACGGGGCACACTTTAATTTTTTTCGGATCACCGTATCATGCTTGCCCGTCGGCCCATATTTGCGCGGGTCCGTAGGGCCGAATATGGCCAATACCCTTGCGCCTACAGCGGAACCTACATGCAAAGGCGCGCTGTCATTAGTGATCAGAAGCCTGGAGGATCTGATCAAAGCGCCGAGCTGCCTTAAGGTTAACTTCGCCGTCAAATCCCTTGCCTTCTTTTTCATGTGGGCAGTTATCTTTGATACGATCTCTTTATCCTGAACATCCCCTACCATTATCACATCCATATTAACTTCATTTATCAACCTATCACAGATAAGGGCAAAGCCTCTTCTATTCCATCTTTTTATATGGCTCTTAGCCCCCGGGCTGACCACGACAAAATCCTTCTTTATCCCCATATCAGATAATGTTTCATTAACGAAAGTTTGGTCCTTGGCGTCTATGTGGAATGAAAACGGCGCATGCGTAACATCCAAACCGATTTCTTTCAACTTCAAGATGTGCTCATCCCTCTTATGCCTTAAGCCAGAGGGCCATTTCCGTATCAGGGAGGTCCTGTACCTGGCCCCAATTAAAAACGGGAACAGGCTATTGCGCAAATCACAGATCAGGTCGTATTTATTATTCCTTAAGTTCTTAACAAGCTGTCTTTTAGACTGTAGCTTTGAGAACTTATCATACACAACAAGGACGGATACAAACGGGTGCCCTAAAAAAATCTCTTTGCCGCTCGGGCCTGAAATCACGTCGATATTTGCCTGAGGGAATTCTTTCTTTAGCACCGCTAAGATCGGCGTCGTTAAGATGATATCTCCGATGTTGCTTAGCGTTATAAATAATACGCGTTTTATCTTCCCTTTATCTTTTATCTTCACCCAGTTACGCACCCCACTTTTGCCCCGTTACTACACAACAGTGTGTAACGGGGTTCATTCCTTAATGAGTTTCCCGACAGCCTCTAATACATCCTCCACCGCTATCTCCTTCATGCATCTGTAATCAGAGCAGGATAAATCATAGCAGGGTATCTCGCATCCTATTTTTTTCTGCAAAACTATATAGCGGTCCCTTCCGATAGGCCCCGTAATCTCAGGGATCGTCGGCCCAAACAACGCAATTGTCTTTGCCCCCACGGAAACCGCAATGTGCATGGGGCCAGAGTCATTAGCTATGACTATATTCACCTTCTCAAAAACAGCGGCCAGATCCTTGATGGAGGTCCGCCCGCAGGTAATTACCGGTTTCGTTGCCATCATAGAGGCGATATCTTCCGCTAATTTGGAATCCCTCTTTGAGCCCGTTATGATAATTTTCGCGCGGAATTTCTCCACCAGCTCATTTGCTAATTTGGCAAATCTGTTTTTCGGCCATCTCTTTGGTTCCCAATTACCACCCGGGTTTATCGCAACCAAAAAATTGGAATCCTCAAGGCTTTTGTCACTTAACAGCTCCGCCGCCTTTTTTCTATTTTCGTCGGAAATAAACAGCTCATAATCTCTTCTGTCGGTGGCTATCTCAAGCGGCTCTCCTAAATTCAGAAAATAGTCCACCCTGTGGGACAACTCAACGGGTTGGTTGAGATTTTTTGTAAGTAAGAACGATCTCTTCCCCGTATAGTACCCTATCCTCCGTGGCACCCCGGCCAGGAATACAAACAATGCCCTTGTAAAAGAACGATGTATAAATATCGCCGTATCGAACCTCTTTGACCTAATCTGCGCTATAAATTTCAACTTCCCGGCAAAGCCTTTATGCGCATGATCCTCATCGTAAACAATAATCTCATTTAGCCGGGGATTTAGTTCCAAAATCTCTTTGCACCGCGGCACTATCATGCAGGCAATATGGGCATCCGGGAACTTTTGCCTCAGCGCCCTTATCAAAGGCGTTGAAAACAACGCATCCCCCAACCAATTCACATTCACTATTAGTATTCTCTTCGGTTTCATTTTCTTTTTCCCCGCCATCCTAAGGAATATTTATTTGGATTATGGTCTAAGTGCTGATCACCGGATAGCACCGGTTTTCTGGTATTGACAGGCCGATGGGGTCTTGAGCGTATAAGTTTTGCATAGTTAATAACTACCACCTAAATACCTCCGATACAGTAATCAGCCTATAACTATAAATCAGCACGACAACGCTGAAAGCAAAACTCGCG
>JABMQH010000152.1 GCA_013203355.1 Candidatus Omnitrophota bacterium
AGCCTGCCTGCCCACGGCTTCGCCGTGAGGCGAGCCGGCAGGCGACACAATTTTAGGGGGTCCGGGTGTCGCTGGGGGGCATCAAAGGTCCTTCGGCCGCTTCGCGGCCTCAGGATCAAAAGTAAAGCCCTCTAAAAAGCGGGCTTTACTTTTGGCTGGTTGTTTTTGCTACTTATCTAGTTCATCCTGAGCTTCCGCAACGATTTCTTTAATTATATCTTTGACCGGGCGTATTTCTGTAATTTTCTGAATATTTGATCCGGCAAGAACCACTGCCTGATCGATATTTCCTTCGAAAGCATTTAATAATGCTTTGGCTATGCAATAAGGAACCGTTGCCGGATCGCAAGTCCTGAGGCATCGATACTTACAATCAAATTTCTCACCTTCGCCGCGCATGATCTTATCAACAAATTTAGTTCTTATAGTTCTTGCCGGCATACCTACCGGACTTTGTATAAAAACAAGATCTTCCTCGTTCGCCCTTACATACAGCCGCTTCAACTCATCTGCAGCCGAACATTCAGGAGTAGCTACAAACCTTGTTCCTATCTGGACACCTTTTGCTCC
Source organism: Candidatus Omnitrophota bacterium (assembly GCA_013203355.1). Lineage (GTDB taxonomy): Bacteria > Omnitrophota > Gorgyraeia > JABMQH01 > JABMQH01 > JABMQH01. The sequence goes on from JABMQH010000152.1 coordinate 571, forward strand.
CATTTTCAGGAATTTAGCCATGTCTTTTCCGTCAAACACTCCTCCTGCCGCTATAACAGGTATATTTATCCCGTTATCTTTTTCGAATCCTTTTACCAATTCCAGAACTTCCTGTATTGACTTTTCAAGCAAAGGTTTCTCTTTCAATGTATTCTGCATAGCGACTAATTCATCAAACTTATATCCGGCAATGTGTCCACCGGATAACGGTCCTTCAACTACTATAGCGTCCGGGAAACGGTTATATCTACGCTTCCATGTTTTTATAATAAGCTGGGCCCCCCTTGCCGAAGCTACAAGTGGTATTAATTTCACTGACGAACCTTCCGCAAATTCGGGAAGACTTATCGGAGGCCCGGCGCCTGATATAATAAAATCTATATTCTCTTTTGCGGCTGCCCGGACCATTTCCTCATAATTACTCAAAGCCACCATTATATTTACCCCAATGACCCCATTGGATAAACTCCGGGCTTTTTGAATCTCATCCTTTAAGTACTGGATGCATGCAGTTGGATAAGCGTGCTCATATCCCGCTATTTTTGTATATTTATCCCATTCCTCCTGGGTATCCGGCGGAAGCCCGACACTAGCGATAGTGCCTCCGGCACCACAATTCGCTACAGCAGCCGCTAACGGAGCAAGGGAAATTTTAACTCCCATGCCCCCTTGTAATATTGGGACTTTTAATTTCAGGTCACCTATAATGAGTGGTTCTATCATGTTTTCCTTTTTTTAGAATAATAAGAATGTGCTATGAAAACAATAGTTGATTATACCATGTCTGATAGATATGCAACAGGGGAAAACTGTATGACGCCTTTTTTAATGGCGGAGAGGGAGGGATTCCCTTTAGCACAACCTCGTAACCACTTGAAAAACAACAACTTGCCTGTATAAGTCTTTTAACGATAGCCGGATGTCATCCTGAAGGGCCAATCCGCTCCTTCGTCTTCCTGTATCTTCCTTTACTATCAAGCGTCCCAAATCTGTCCCAACTATAGTTCGTCACTGCTGAGCTTGTACCTTATTCTACCTCTGATAAATCGCTTTTGCAACCACCGATTTATCTGCGATAACTTGAACCGCACCTGTCTACCAAGCTTGTAGTGCGGTATAAACCCGTAGTGAACCCATTTGTAGATAGTAGATTCTCTAACCTTCAGTACTGTGCTCAATTGTCTTGTTGTTATTAGTTCTTCCATATTTTTAGTAGCTTCCTTATGTTTTTTTATACTTTGTTAAAAAATGCATAATAACCTTAATCCACAACCGGCCGCAAACCTGTCTAGCATCGCCACAGTGTTACGTTCCACGCTCAGCTGTTTAGATATGTATCCTCAGCAAAGAAACCGGGCTTAAAACTAAAATTAACTGGTATTTACATACCAAACATATCCTTATCATTTTAATAATAGCAAAGACGCTACTCTTTGGCGAAGCTGACAAGCGAGGCAATGAGTGGCTCTCTGCTGAGTGTAAGCACCGACAGAGTGCGAGCACTCGGCAGAGCTACCCTTTTCCCGATTATAACTATCCAACATGAGTATCGCAAAAACACGGAATCCCTTAAGTATTACGTTAGTAATACTTAAGTATATTTATTTATTAGTTATTTAACTAATTGGCCCCGACTGTTTCTTGCCACTAGTGGACAGTATCTGTACCAACGTTATTTTGCCTTTTGGTCTTTATTTTTACCAAAATCGATAAATTTCTTGTAATAGTACTTACCGGGTATCAGTATCCTATAGGTTGTATTCTTGCTTCCTTTTCCAATCTTGAAATCTATCAATCCCAGTTCTTTGAGATTGATGCGGCCCGATTTCAGAACATCTCGTGAGAAAAGCTTACTTTTAGACAATTCCCTGTCTGGGTATTCAAGCCATTGATTCGGTTGTGTTGTGCGACGATTTTCACGATGTAAAAGCTCGTGTAAAACAAGATACCCTGCTTTTGTAAGGTGTCCGTCCTGCAACATAACAATCAAACCATGCAGGCATATAAAATAACCCTGCTTAAAAAGTTCTTCTTTGTACTGTTCTAAATTATTTTCCTTACACATTTTTTACCTCCTCAATGATATTGAATTCAGTTTTAGTAGATAATTCCAACGGAAGTATCACTCCTTCTACTTTTTTGTCTTCGCTATGTACATATAGCCCCTTATCCTTTCCCTTGAAGTGAAAGATTAGCTTGGTCTTGCGAGGATACGCTTGAAAAAACTTCAATAGTAAAGTGCTATTAAATGCGATTTTAAATTCTGTAGGCGTAGCATGAGACGCTCTAAAAACAGCATCCGTATCTGGATATGGATTATCAAGCTCTATCTTTTCAAACGTGCGGTTGTCAAATGCTTGCTCTTTTTGCTTCCTATCAAAGTGTTGGCGTACTAATACCCTGCCGTTGGTTGCCTCGGCATAACGTTCTTTTACATATACGCTATTCAAAACTTCTCTCGTTACATCTTTGCTACTTGCTTTTGCCAAGCGTTTTATTACTTTTTGTTTCTCGGTCATACGTTTTCTTGCCATAACATATCTCCTATATTTTTTTCAAATATTGCATTCTTAGGTGTCATTTTCATGACTAAATTTTCCATATTTTCTCCTGTTTTTATACGTGACCTTTTAAAAAATACATAAAATGTTGACATAAATTATCTATAATGGCATAGAATACCTCCTTATAGGACTATCTTGTTGCAGATTATCGAACCGTTAGATTAGTACTAAGCAGAAACTAAAGAAAGGAACAAGCGGTATGGTAAACACAGGACCTTTTCGAACAATAACTTTCCACTATTTTGGCAATAAAAAAGATTTTCCGTCATCACAACAGAAAACCTTATCAAAAAAATATTTCTTATCTTCGCTATTTTATTAGCTTACATATATATTATCTCCCCAGCTCTGATTTTGTATAGTAGTATTTTAGAGAATTTTTCCGCTAGCTATTTCTCCATCGGAAAACTTACCTCACGTAAATTAAAGTAGCTACATCTCTCTTTCTGCTTACATATATATTATAACCTCAGCTTCAATTTCGACAAGTAACTATTTTCCTCTTAACCGAAATATTTTATGTACCTTATGTGTGCACTGGCGAGTGGAACAGGCTCAGCGACTAATCCGGCTAAGTTTGCTCTGAAACCGCTCTGAAAGGCGTCTAAATAGCCGGTGAATGCTCTTGAATAGCTACTGAGCGTGGCCCTGCTCCGAGTACCCTTTTTTTCGTGTAAACCATTGAAACACACAAGAAATGAGGGTTTGGCCCGTTTAGACAAACGCCCCTCTGTGAAAAAAGTTATATAAAATCTTATGAGATAGTACCTAATTAGCTTGTTTTCTTTGTATTGACAATTTTTAGCTGTAGTTCTACAATAGACGCATAAAACCATAAGAATGAACAAAAATGATATCGTTAGATAAAACACAAATACAACAGAAGATAAAAGAAATGAAGGCAAGTAGAGCTTTCGTAGCTTTAGATAAGATTTACAG
>JABMQH010000153.1 GCA_013203355.1 Candidatus Omnitrophota bacterium
ACCGTAGCGGGGGCGGATGCTATATTTATAGAGGTGCACCAGGATCCCGACAAGGCGCCGTGCGACGGCCCGAACATGCTGGCGATCAAGGATTTGAGGAATCTGCTTACTAAAGTCAAGAAGGTTGAAAGGGCAGTAAGATAGCTATGGTTATTAAACGCGCGAAAGAGGTTTTAAGGATTGAGCGGGATGCCATTGATAGCCTGATTGGCAGGATAGACGCTGAGTTCGCGAGGGTCGTAGAGGCAATTTACAAGACCAAGGGCCTTGTTATTATCACCGGCATAGGTAAACCCGGTTTTATCGCTCAGAAAATTTCAGCGACATTAGCTTCATTAGGTACGCCGAGCCTGTATCTACATCCTGCTGAGGCGCTGCATGGTGATTTAGGCCGTGTTACAAAAGAGGATATCGTGATCTCCCTCTCAAACAGCGGCGAGACGGAAGAATTGATTAAGTTGTTGCCGGTTGTAAAGAAGATCGGGGCGAAACTAATTTCAATTGTAGGAAACAAAAGATCAACCCTGGCAAAAAACAGCGATTTTGTCCTGGATGCGACAGTCAAAAAAGAGGCCTGCTCCTTAGGGCTTGCGCCCACCGCCTCTACTACAGCGATGTTGGCGATAGGCGATGCTGTGGCCATTGCCCTTTTGGATAGGAGAGGATTTAAAGAAAAGGATTTCGCGCTTTATCATCCGGGCGGGGTCTTAGGCAAAAGGCTCTTATTAAAGGTTGAGGATATCATGCGAAAGGGCGCGGAGAATCCGTTAGTCAGGGAAGACACATTAGTTAAGGATGTATTATTTAAGATTACACAGGCAAGGGCAGGATCGGCCTGTGTCATAGATAAGAAAAAGAAACTCGCGGGGATCTTTACAGACGGAGATTTGAGGCGGCATTTGAAGGAAGACTCGAATATTGTGACGAAAAAGGTAAAAGAAGTAATGACAAAAAACCCTGTAGCTATTAAGGGGGACAAACTTGCGGTCGAGGCGCTGAATATACTGCGCTCCAAAAAGATAGATGAGATCCCGGTTATTGACAACAGGGGCAGGCCAATAGGTTTATTGGATGTGCAGGATCTACTCAAAGCGGGCTTAGTATGAACGAACTATTCACAGTACGGGACAGGTTTGGAGCGGATCACTACGGTCGACCAAAAACCTGTCCCCATAGTTGCAACACAAACGGTAAAAGCGATGAACGAACTAGAGCTACAAGAAAGAGCTAAGAAAATAAAATTTCTCGTCCTTGATGCCGATGGCATAATGACGGACGGGAAGATCTATTACGGCAATTACGGGGATGAGATCAAGGCCTTTGATGTCAAGGACGGCTTAGGGATAGTTTTCTTAAAACGCGCGGGCATAGATACGGCGATCATAACAGCGAAGAAATCAAGGATAGTCAGGCTTAGAGCCAAAGACTTGGGAATAAGGTATGTCTATGAAAATTCATCCAAACTGGCAACGTTTAATAAGCTGCTTAAAAAATTCGGCCTTACGAAAGATGAAGTTTGTTTTATGGGGGATGATATTATAGATGTCCCCGTCCTAAAAAATACCGGCCTTTCAGTTACAGTGCCGCAGGCGGCTGACGACGTAAAAGCGGCCGCTTCGCATATTACGAAAGCCAATGCCGGCAGCGGCGCCGTCCGAGAAATCTGCGAATTAATCCTTAAATCCCAGAATAAATGGGAAGAGGTTACCAAGAAATATTTTGTGTAAGTCCTATCAGTAAAAACAAAACATTGCCATTAGGGATCCAGGGGGTATTGTTATGAGTAAGATTATTAAGATCCTGGCAGTTGCCGCTATAATTATTTTCTGCCTGCAGGTATTTTTGGACAACAAGGCCGACGTGGACCTCTGGGGTAATACCGGATTCGTCACGGCCCTGCCGTGGCAAGCTGATTTTAAATATGAGAATACTTTTTCTTTTACCGAGCCTCAGCACCCGTGGATCAATCATGAGTGGCTGTCGCAGTATATCCTCCATACCACACACAGGCTCTTTGGCAATATGGGGTTGCTTTTACTGAAGGGTATCCTCGGGCTCTGTGTCGTATACATGATCCATTCAGCGATGAAGGAAACATGCAAGGTGGGCGCTGTTAAGTTTCTGTTTTTGCTCCTTGTTATTTCGGTGATGGGGTATGGCTTCTCTACAAGGCCTCATCTTTTTACGTATCTTTTATATGCCTTTTTTATATTAAGCCTGCGAAAGCTGTACTTAAACAATATCAAGTTTGTGCTTTTATTCGGCCTGCTGGGGACTTTGTGGGCAAATCTCCACGGCGCCTTTTTTATAGGTGCCTTGCTTTTGGCTATCTATTTTGCCGTTTCTCTAGTACAGGAGAAAAGCAAGAGGTCCTCAAACAACCTAGCGCTATTGGCGATGGCAATAGCCTTGTTTGTTGCGGCAACCTTTATAAACCCGTATGGAGCGCGGCTGTGGAATTTTTTATATTATTCCACCGCGAAATTCCGCCCTTATTTAAGCGAATGGGCGCCATGCCTGAGCCTTGCTTATTTAGGTGAGCACATGGACTTTGTGGTGCTTTCTTTGATCTCATTGCTCGCGGTGTATTTTTCAAAGAAGAAGAAGGATGTCGCCTTGGTGTGGATACTCGGTATCGTGTTTGTAAGCGCCGTCGCTATCCGGAGGAATATACCGCTTTTTGCGATAACCGCGGGATTCATAGTACCTGAGCATCTGGAATCAGCAGCGGGGAAGACGGTTAAAAAAATATTCAGTCGTTTTTCGCAACAAGTCTTAGCGATAGCGCTGTCTATATTTGTGATCTTTTCTATGTGGGGGACGCTCTTTTTTAACAAGACGAATCCGGTCGAAATAGAGATCCCGCAGGATCAATTTCCCGTGAGTGTTATTTCTTTCATGAGGATAAATGAGATTTCAGGCAATGCCTTAGTATTTTTTGATTGGGCCGAATATTGCATAAGGGAATTATACC
>JABMQH010000154.1 GCA_013203355.1 Candidatus Omnitrophota bacterium
CCGCACACGTTTGAACTGGGGGAAGGTTAGAAATGGAATTTATTCAGAAAAGATGCATATTTCCTATTTTACAATATGATAATGTAGGCAAACCAAAAAGATTCTTAGGAACTGGTTTTTTTATAAATAGCGAAGGTCTTTTTCTAACGGCGAAGCACGTTTTCAAAGATAACCCTTTGCTTGAAGATGAATGCTATAAGATTGCTCTGGATGTCACCCCTCTCGAAGTATATAAAATTGGAGATATTGTAATGTCTCGAAATTACGATATTGCTAAAGGTGTAGCTATAAATATATCAAACGTGTCTTTTCCAAGATTCCCTGATAAAAATATTCCACTAAACCAAGATGTCCTAACTCTTGAATATAGTGATACCTTATATCACACATTACCCAGTGGTAGTACCGTCATAAAATTTATGAGTTCCACGAGAAAAGGGAATGTTATTAAGGTCTACCATAGCGATTATCCAGAGTCAATAAAGACACTATGTTTGGAATTGTCTTTTCCTGTTTTTAGGGGCGCAAGTGGTGCACCAGTTATTGTAAATCTTAGCTGGGAATTAGCTGGAATGTTGGTAGAAAATATTGAACGGCAACTAATGCCCGCTCACGTCATTAAAGTCAAGAATGGAGATAAATACGAAGAAGAACACCAGTATTTTATGCCAGTGGGTAAAGCCATCCATTGGAGTCACTTAAAAGACTTTGCTGAACACGAATAGAGCATTCTCAAGTTTGACGTAATACAACCAGTTGCGAAACTCGTCCAATTGGGGGACTTTTAAGTAAGCACTAAATTAGCCTCTTCCATCAGCAATTTAATAGAGTTTAAATCTATTTCAAGGCTAATATCCCGGTTGCGAAATGCGTCATATAGGGGGAGTTAACTTAAGTATATGCTAAAAATATTTTTAAGCTATTCAAAACATGATAAAAAAATTGCAGGACAACTAAAGAAGTATTTTGAAGAACACAATATAATCCAATGTTTCGTGGCACATGACGATATTCCCCCTGGTTCTCAGTCGGAACAAGAGATGCTTAAAGAATTAGAGTCGTCAGATTTTTTTATGCCTTTGCAAACTATCAATCTTGAAGCGTCTTATTGGTGTCAACAAGAGGCCGGTTTTGCATTGGCCAGAAAAATCCAAATTGTTCCTTTAATTCCCGATGTAGATGGTTCTGACCCTGTTGGATTTTATGCCAAAATTCAAGGTGCAAAGATTAAGCTTGGAGATTTGCGTGGTTCTATTAAATCTTGGCTAATTAGTGAAGGCATTATTACTGACACTTCAGAAGAACTTGAAAAAAGAATGCTTATTTTCGAAAAATCAGCCTCTTTTTCTGAGGCAGGTATAAATACCAGGTCTCTTTTTGAACTCAAAACTAAATTTACTAAAGTTGATATCAGAAAAATTGTAGAAAGCACCCTAAATAATGGACAGATTTTAGAATCATGGGATGCCAGAGAGTATTTAAGAGCATTCTTTATTAAACAAAATAAGCTTATTTCAAAAGAAGAATTAGAAAGGTTTTTGGGTGCAGGGTAATAAAATATTTTTAGAAATTATTAGTTGTTTATAATTGAGCAGATATTAGCTTAGTCTCTTCTGTATACAACCAGTTGCGAAACTCGTCCGATTGGGAGCTTTCAAGTAAGCACCAAATTAACCTCTTCCATTAGCAGTTTAATAGAGTTTAGATCAACTTCAAGGCTAATATCTCGGTTGCGAAATGCGTCATATAGGGGGAGCCACATTGGACAATGCTCGAACAGCCTCAAATAAATACTTGAGGCTGTGTTGTTTTAGGAGTATAATTCAGTAGAAAGGTTAGACAGGAATAGTTTAAAAAACAGCCTCATACTTCATTTTCAAAAATAAGGCGTCCTTGGTTATAAAATAAAAAGCTTTTATGAAAAAAGACCCGGAAAGTGCTTTACTTTACCGAGAGTGGAAAACTCCACCGGCGAAGGCGATATTGTTGTTAATACACGGATTAGGTGCCCACAGCGGAAGGTGGGACGCTCTTGGGCGGTTTTTCTCAGAGCACAGTGTCTCTTCTTACGCGCTTGAGCTTAAGGGCTTCGGTGAAACCAAAGACTATAAGGGCCACATAGATTCTTTCAATACATACCTCGCTGATGTAAAAAGACTTGCCGAAATAGCTAAAAGGGAAAACGAAAGTGCAAATGTATTCCTTTTGGGAGAAAGCCTGGGTGCCCTCATCGCGATACTGACAGCGAAAGAAAACCCGCCTCTCTTTAACGGTCTTATATGCATCTCCCCAGCCTTCGTAAGCAAGCTAAATTTCAGCGTTTTAGATTATGCGCGAATATTAACATACCTTCTCTGCAATCCGAAAAAACATTTTAACATACCTTTTAATTCCGCCATGTGTACCCGCGACAAGGCTTACTGCGAAGCGATGGACAAGGATGTAAGGGAGCACCGCCTGGCAACGCCGAAATTTTTCTTAAACACTCTCAAGGCGCAGATAAAAACCGCCTCTTCGAAAGGCTGGCCGGACATACCAGCGCTTTTCCTTATAGCCGGAGAGGACAGACTGATAGACACGAAGGTAAGTAGGAAGGTTTTTGAAAGCTTGAAAATAAAAGATAAAAATCTAATTGAGTATCCCGAAATGTATCATTCAATTTCGATAGATATAGAGAAGGAAAAGGCCTTTCGGGACATTCTCACGTGGCTGGAAAAAAGAATTTAAAAGGGAAAATCATGAAATATATATTAGCGATAGACCAGGGCACGACCGGAAGCAGGGCAATTCTATACGACAAAAAAGGCGAAAAACGCGCCAGTCATTACG
>JABMQH010000155.1 GCA_013203355.1 Candidatus Omnitrophota bacterium
GACGACTTTCACAACTGGTGCATAACAAAAGAGGCGAAGAGATTGGGTACAATTTTAAGTTCTATTTGAGGGGCAGGCTGAATTTAAAATCCCAAAACGGTACAAAATTAACTATTTTTATACCAGTCTATTACATTCTTAAGACCTTGGCGAAAATCGGTCTTGGCTATAAACTCAAACTCTTTTTTTGCTTTTGAGGTATCCAGCATTCTGCGGGGCTGACCATCTGGTTTCGATCTGTCCCAAACGATCTTTCCCTTAAAACCAGTAAGTTTTGCAATTATCCCTATTAGCTCCTTTACAGATATTTCAAAACCAGCACCGATATTTATTGGATCTGGTTTATCATATTTTTCTGCTGCCAATAATATACCTTCTGCAGCATCATCCACATATAAGAATTCTCTTGTCGCCTTTCCGCTACCCCATATTATTATCTCATCTTTACCTTCTTTAACCGCATCGAAACATTTCTTAATAAGCGCTGGTATAACATGCGATGACCTTGGATTGAAATTATCTCTGGGGCCATAAAGATTGGTTGGCATCAAAAATATAGCGTTAAAACCATATTGTTGTCTATATGCTTGTGCTTGAACAAGAAGAGCCTTTTTTGCCAAGCCATAAGGGGCATTGGTCTCTTCGGGATAGCCATCCCAAAGTTTTTCTTCCCTAAATGGCACAGGTGTAAATTTTGGATAACAACAGACAGTGCCCAAGATAACAAACTTCTCTACCCCAAATAATCTCGCCTCTTCTATCAACTGTGTACCCATTATCAAATTATCATAAAAAAACTCTCCTGGACTTCGGCTGTTTGCACCAATGCCGCCAACCTTTGCAGCAAAATGCATTACTATACCCGGCCTTGAGTCATGATATGCTCTCTTGACCGCCTCAATTTTTGTTAAATCGTAGTCTTCTCTCCTTGGGATGAAGATACTTTTACAACCTTTCTTTTTAAGCCTTTCAACAACATAGCTACCTAAAAAGCCGGCTCCACCTGTTATTAAAACTCTCTTATCTTCCCAGAATCCCATTTAATCTGCCCTCCACCATCTCTTAGGAAATTTCTCCTTTAAGGTCTTATCGCCTTCGCCAATAGGTTTTAGACCAATCGCACGCATATCTGCATTGACCATTATTTTTTTTAATATTCTACTATAAGCAAAAACCTTCTGCAACATATTTTACTGCAGAGGGTTGGTGGAATTTACTCCCCCGGTAGACGCCGAATATACTTTGTGAAATACGTGGCACATTCAGCACTCCCTGCGGTCGCTCAACCCCTATACCTTACGGTATAGGGTTCTCGTCCTACCTCCTCCGGAATTGAAACCCCGAATAAAAAAACTCATCTTTTAAAAACTGGGCTTCGCTTTCTCCCCGAAAGGGACGCAAGACGAACTACACAACTCAAGTATGTACAACTAGTTGTGAGAATTTACAAACGCCGCAGACGCCGCCTCGAACTATCATTTGGCGTTACATTCCCGGAATAATCCTCAAAAGCCCCAAAAAAGCCCAAGAACATTGCCCAGATCGCTCTTGATGTTAAGTCATATCTGAAATATCAGTTTCAAAAAACCCTTTTCGCCGACTATATCCATCCCTTCCTTGAGGCTATCAAGGTAGTTGACTACTGCCTCAATCATACCCTCATATTCCCTGAATCTTTCCCTTCCGATTTCATGAGATACCGGTATGTCCTGAATAATAATGTGCGGAACTCTATCCGTATTCTTGCCTTCAGCAACCGAATCATTTCACAAACAAATGAAGGGCGGAATATCATTTTACTCCAATCTTTATATCTCTCAAATTCTTCAGCGTTTTTAATGGCGCCTGTTAATTCATTGTAATATTTATAGTTATATATCTTGTCCCCTAAATTTAAACTTTTTATAGTTCCCCAACGAGTAGGGGTTTTTGTCCCGCCTGTCAGATATGATACATTCTTAAATTTACCAACCATTACCCAGTTGCTATCCAAGTGATATTTCAAATGTTTCTCATGACCAATATCCTGATAAATTCTTAAAATTTCACGTTTAAGATATTTCACAGCCCTAGAATCCATCATGTATTCGAACATACTTAAATAATAGCGGATATTTTTTTCACTACAAACCGCATGTCTATCGTTATACCCATGATAATCTTCTCCTTCAGGTGTCCACACACAACTTGGGCTCAATAAATTTAATGGTGGGTGTTTTGCTAGCCACATCAAATCTGAGCGCGTAATAATATATCGCTCGTAAGAAATGCTTTTGGATTTTAAATCCTTCAATCTTTCCGAAAGTTTCCAATAATTGTATGTTAAATACATTCCCGAACCTTTGCGACCATCTATACCCCCAAGCCAATTACCTTCGCTGCTTATGTACTTACACCATTGATTATGGTTAAAACTTTTCCCAAATTTATGGCGCAAATCCTCATACCTCACACTATCATCATAAATACACACATCAACAATATTGACTCCCTTGAAGTATTCCAATAATTTTTCATCCTCTGAGGATATACGGCTAACGCAAATAAGCAAATCGGCGTTAAGCGGGCGAATTACTTTCTGAATTATGCTCTGATGAGTAACTTCAATAGCCCTCAATGTACCAATAATACAAACTAATACACGTTTATCATTAAGGTTGCGCATGATATTTTTCTAACATTCTATTCAAATAGGTGGTTTTTATCCAAAACATTTCATATATTCTTCATATGCCTTACAAGTTCCTTCACTCCACCAATTCTTATATTGATATGTGCCGTTATTCATAGATTTGACTATATCAATATTTCGCTCATATCCAATAAATTCATCTTTCATGTCTGTGGTTAAATTATGAGGGTTCCTCTTTTGATATACGGACGGCTTACAATATACAACATTATATCCAAGTGCTTGAATATGAAAAGAAATCCATATATCACCCATTCTTCCAAACAGCGATATGTGTGGCAAAAAGAAATAATAAGGCAGCAGTTCTTTTGTAAAAAAAATGTTTTGCGAACCGAATGGTCCTACTTTGTTTGAAGCCATAGGGAAATTATTATCATTAAATTTGCACAACGGAGCATAAATCATCCGGCAAATAGCGTCTATATCAGGATCTCCGTTCCAAAAATCTGCCTGAATGTCGACCTTCAGTACCTTTTTCGTAATTTTACTGTAATTTCTCTCATAAACCAGCTGTACAGGAAAACCCCTATGCCATAAATGCGGATAATTAGTTGCCCCTATAGGATCAAATGCTTCCGTATCGTTCTCATAATAATGAACCTCTACCTCTCTTCCTACTAGCAGATCTTTTCCCCAATTGTCAAGCGGGATATTATCATCGTCAACGCTTGCGACAATATCTGCCCTCATGTCTCTGGCCCAGAGGTGTCCAAAGTTTCTTCGGGCATGCGTATTCCATCCGATCAGATCAGATAAATTCTTGTTATATTTTTCCTGATCATCCGGAGAAATATAAATACCATTTTTAAGCTTAAAATCTTTAGGTGTTTTTTTATCACCTACCACGATCAATGTCCAATCTTCCAAGTTGTCAAATTTTTCGAGAGCATCTGTAGGATATTGTGTAGTTGTAGTAGTGATTATTTTTTTCATTCAACCTCCTTTTATTCCAACTAAAGGCAAAAACTTCTCAAGATAAAATCGCTCTTTCTGTTCTTGATTTCTCCTATTATCACCCATCATCCAATTCCCATATTCTCCGTATTTCGTTTGTTTTTCTAATAAATTCTTCATGCTTCCTTTTCTAATATTCTACTATAAATACTAACCCTCTGCAACATATTGTGCTGCAGAGGGTTAGTGGAACTTACTCCCCATATTGGACGACTTTCACAACTGGTGCATAACAAAAGAGGTGGAGAGATTGGGTACAATTTTAAGTTCTATTTGAGGGACAGGCTGAATTGAAAATCCCAAAACGGCACAAGAACCTTCTTCTCCCATCCAAATATTTAAGCACGTTTTTTTCTACGCGCAAAAAATGACTTCTCCTTTTTAACGGGCCTTTGCCTTTTTTCAGCCTGCCTTTTATCGGAACGGCGTCCCCGGGGAAAATCTCTTCCTTCGGGCCTGTTATCCCGGTTCGCGTTAAACGGGTTGTCTTTTTTGCGCTTTGAAAAGCATTCCTTGCAATATACCGGACGGCCGCCGCTGGGCTTAAACGGAACTTCGCATTCTTTACCGCAGTCTGCGCAGATAACCCGTGTATAAGTCCTTTCCCTGTGGCCGTTGCC
>JABMQH010000156.1 GCA_013203355.1 Candidatus Omnitrophota bacterium
CTATTGTCCTTGTCATCAAACTCCTCTGTCTCTAATTGCCTTTTTATCCCACTCTTTATAATCGCGTCTTAACGGATAAACTCCTTCTGGCCAGTCATCTGCCAGAAGTAGTCTTCTTAAATCAGGATGTCCTTTAAAGTTTATGCCCAGCAGCTCATGGATCTCCCTTTCAATCCAATTGGCACCTTCAAAAACGGATGTAAGTGAATCGACCTCTAACTTCGATTTATCGAGATTTACCCTAAGGGTAACCATCAAATTTATCTCTTCAAGAATAAAATGATACAGGATCTCCATGTGGGATCTCACATCCACGCCGGATGCAATACTGAATCTGGCACCTAAATCCTTAAAAATGTAGCTTGCCACCTTTATTATGGCTTCAGGCTTAACTTCTACATAGACCCTCTTAGGAGATTTATCAAAAACGTCAATGATGTCGCCTTTGAATTTATCTTTTATGTTTTTAAGGATTTCTGTTCTCGTCATTTCTTCTTTATCGTCTCTTGGACTTTCTGTATCAGTTTAACTGCGCCGGCCATAATAGCCTCAGGTTTGGGCGGACATCCCGGGATATATACGTCCACGGGAATAATCTTATCCAACGGCATAGGGCAGTTATAGCTATGAATAAACATCCCTCTTGATAAAGAACACTCTCCTATCGCAACCACAAGACATGGTTTTGGGACCTGTTCATACAATCTCTTTAATCTAACAACCGAATTTCTGTTGCATGAACCGGTTACCAAAAGCACATCGGCATGCTTTATGCTTCCGACAAGGATCATCCCGAACCTTTCGATGTCAAACCTCGGCGTAAGGCAATCCAATATTTCAATATCGCAATTATTGCAGCTTCCCGTCGATAAATGAAATACCCAAGGTGATTTCAGTAATGCCTTTAATTTCATGCTCATATTATAAACCCTTAAATGCCAGGATAACCGCTACTATCGCAAGGGCGGTCATAGGACCCCAAAAAAATCTAACTGCCTGATCTATCCTTACGCGCGGATTGGTATTTCTGATAACTGTTATCAACGCGACCAAACCTACATATTTTAATATTCCATATAAAAGGTGTATCCCGTCAAATCTTAAGCCACCCATAAAAAGTAGCATCAAGAAAAACGGCAGAGTAAACAGGAGCATATTCTTCATGAGGCGGTAAATCGCAAGTCCCGATCCGGAATACTCTATCAGTGGGCCGCCTACAATCTCCGTCTCTGCTTCCGGTATATCAAAAGGAACGAGTGCCAATTTGGCCTGCATGCACATTATGGCAACTAAAAGGGCAATGCCTCCGGACCAACTTCCGACAACAACCCCGTTCTGCGCCTGAAATGCTAAGATCTCGCCGAGTTTGATAGAAAATCCGGACTTTATCACAGGGACTAATATCGCAAGAACAAAGGGAAGCTCATAACCCAAAATGAGTTTCATTTCCCGGGACGCACCTAAGCTGGCAAGCGGATTTCTGGACGCAAAACCACCCATAATAATGCTCATGGAAGGAATGGTTAAAAGGTATAATACTACTATCAAGTCTCCTAAGAATGTATTATTTTGATTTACATTGTTTATCCATAATAAGGTAGAAACCACTGTCACGCCCGCCAAGCCGACAACGGGTGCCGCCAAAAAGGTTGTTTTCGAAGCACCGGCCGGAATAAGCGTCTCTTTTCCCAGGAGTTTTATGATATCTATCAACGGTTGTAAAATCGGCGGCCCTACTCTATATTGGACCCTTGCGGTGACCTTCCTGTCTATCCAGCTTGCCAGAAGGCCTACCACAGCCGTTAACAGAAATCCATAGACTATAAGATAAACTATATAAATCATGCCTTTTCTTTATCCCAGTGCGTCGAGTGAACTATTACGTCATCTCCTGCGAGAAAGGTGTTTTCATCCAATTCACAATCGCCTTTCTTTAAGCTCAATGCCCCATAAGAACAGCTTTTTATACAAATCGGTTCACCTTTCTTGTTTCTTCTATCAAGACAAAAATCGCAATTGTGAACTAAAAGAGGGACTAGTTCCGGATAAATCGTCCCATAAGGACAAGCGTGGGAACAAGACTTGCAGCTGACGCAACGCATATTGTGCCGCATCAACAACTTATCTTTCTCCTTCTGCTGTTCAAGCGCTTCTACAGGACAGGAGTTAACACAGTGCGGTTCTTCGCACTTACGGCATACAAGGGCATATGTCGCAAGCTCTACTACGGAAATAATACCGATATTGTCGGGATGATAAAAATAACTGCACTTGATCTCGCAGTTTTTACACTTTCCCGAAGAACAAATATCAAGATCTACGTAGAGCCTTAGATCCTTGTCCTTCTTCGGCTCAATATTCATCTTGCCCTGATGAACCTGTTCTGCGCTTGTATCCATATTTAATCCCAAATCTCCGTGAAGTTCTTTATCTTACTATATTGAAAAACCGGGCCGTCCTTACATGCATAATATATGCCGATCCTGCAATGGCCGCACTTGCCGATACCGCAGGACATGTTCTTTTCCATAGAGAGATAAAGGTTATTCTCCTTAAAACCCATCTCCAGCAGCTTCTTGGTCGCAAATTTCATCATTATCGGCGGCCCGCAAACAACGGCGATACCGCTTCTGTAATCCATTTTTACATCATCTAAAATGGTGGTTACAAGGCCGACGTGCCCCTTCCAGGTGCTGTCGCCTTTATCAACCGTAAGATTGATATTCAAATCTTTCCTTTTGGTCCAGTCGCTTATTTCCTTCTTATATAAAAATTCCGACGGAGTTTTACACCCTCCTCTGAAAAATAACTTTTTAAACTCGCTGCTTATATCAAAAAGGGAATACATGAGGCTCCGAATAGGCGCAAATCCGCATCCGCCGCCCACAACCAGAACTTCCTTCCCCTTGAATTCATTCAAGGGATAGCCGCTGCCAAAAGGCCCGCGTAGCCCTACGATATCGCCTTTTTTAAGCTGATGAATTTGTTCCGTAACCTTGCCCACTTTCATTATGGTAACTTCCATCACATCCTTTACAGAGGGTTTTGACGAAGGGGTAAACGGCGCCTCCCCTACTCCGGGAACCGTCAATTCTATAAATTGACCGGTTTTAAAAGCAATCTCTTCCTTTGGCTTAAACCTCAGCGTCTTTATGGTGGGGGTCTCTGTAATTACCTCAAGGACCTCTGTTTCAATGGGCCTATAAGGGTTTTTAATTTTATGCATTCTCTACTAACCTTTTAAGGACCTTCCTTATATCAATCTTTGCCGGGCAGGCAGAGATACAGCGCCCGCAGCCTGTGCAGGCGTAGATATCGGCCACCTTTGGGAAAAAGTCGAATTTTTTCTCAAATCTATTCCTTAGCCGCATCCAAAGCTGTGGCCTTGGGTTGGCACCGCCTGCGACTCTGGCAAAATCCTTTATCATGCACGAATCCCAAATACGGAGACGCGCCATCTTTTTCTCATCCTTCTGGTCATACAAAAGAAAGCAGTGGCATGTGGGGCAAATCATGTTGCATGCCCCGCATTCAACGCACTCCTTCGCCTCATCTAC
Source organism: Candidatus Omnitrophota bacterium (assembly GCA_013203355.1). Lineage (GTDB taxonomy): Bacteria > Omnitrophota > Gorgyraeia > JABMQH01 > JABMQH01 > JABMQH01. The sequence continues at coordinate 3,558 of JABMQH010000156.1, forward strand.
CCAAATCTCAGATGCGTGGGCCTTTTCTATAATACCTTTATATGCATCCTGGCGCGGCACCTTGCTTTCCTTAATATTCCTCTCCACTTCCTCTATAACCGTCTTTCTTGAATCCTCTCTGGCGCTGACACCCTTTTCTTTTGCCTTTTCGAAAAGCGAAGAATGCTTTGCGATAAGCTCCCGGCCTTTTTTGGAACCGTCCTCGACAACAAAGCCATCTTCTACTTTGGAGAGGTTAATATCAAAATCTTCTTTTGGGTGGGGCTTTATGCCTAATGCAAGACAAAAGCAGGTGTCTATGGCACAGGTGCAGTCTGCGCTAATGATAAGGTTTTCTTCGCGTCTTTTGATATAGAAAGGGTCTTGGTAATCGTGGTTTTTAAATACGTGGTCCTGAACCTTAAAGCCTTTAAGGTCGCATGCCTTTAC
>JABMQH010000157.1 GCA_013203355.1 Candidatus Omnitrophota bacterium
AAGTCAAGACAGGTTCTGCTTTAGGTTGGTAGACGTCTCTGATTCTATTCTTCAACTAATACAAAACAAACACCTCTTGCCATACCCTTCATATCATTTCTCCAGCAATGTCTTGATTGCCAAATGATAAAGCGGACAAGGATAGATTCGCAAGTTGTTAGTCCATATTTGTTAATGCCTCCTGTAGAAAAGGAAGCAGATTCTGAAGCTCTTCTTTTGTCAGCCTTCCCATCTTCGCGAATTTAAGGTTTCCTTCGCTGCCTCTCGTCTCCCTGCTGATCTGGATTTTTTTACCCCGTTATTATAGGAATGAACACCAACGGTTAATCTTCCTAGATCATTTTCATAAGTCTTCGAAAACAAACACTGGTCCAAGCTAACATCATACGGCATGATTCCCTCCTTTTAATTATTATCCATAAGGCTCTATCCTTTGAGACAGCAACCATCTATCACCCTCTATTATATCAAATTTGACTAATCTGCCAAGTTTAATATGCGGTATACGCTTCTGGGATGTCCACTCGTAGATAGCCTGTAAGGATATTCCTAAATATTCAGATAGCTCCTGAGGTAAAATATAACGTTTAGTCATTTTCAAAATTTGCTCTGCGGCTTATAAAGGGCCATTAATTATAATCTCAAATGTAAAAGGGGTGGGCTACCCTGTTGAAATTAGTGTAGACTCAACGGTGGGGTATTAGATTTGGGATAGTCCTTGCGGCCTGGCATCTTGGGAAGGGCCCTCAATGCTAACGGCTGCAGAAGGTGGAGTTACCTGACCGATTAGAAGACTGGGTGAATCTTCAATAGGGATACGAGCGTAACTATTAACCTCAAGATATTCTGCGTGGGATGCACGATGTGCACTAAAGTATTTTGCGAACCAGTGTTCTACGTTAGCCGCGGCAGCGACAGTCGAAATTCCCATTCTGGGGTGGTCCCGCCTTAGCCTGCCCACGATTTTACTAAACGTTGCTGATGTTAATCTTTTATTTCGAAGGTACGAATCCAGTTCTCTGCCCAAAGAGATTATATGAAAATAGACAGAATTGGGCGTTGGATACACACTCAGATATAAAGCAAACTCGTAATCTTCCATCTTAATGTTTCCTGTGCAGATTTTTCTAACACGCCCTCCGCTTCCGATGTGTAGAGCTCTATCAATTACCAGAATGTAATCTGTGTGAGTTTCGTAATCCACTCGTAAGTCCAGAGCAACAAATGGTTCGTGCTGGATAAGAGCAACTCCTTCTACGGGTTCTGTGGTGGGGATGGCTCTTAAGTTTTCTTCTACTTGAGCTAAGACTGTAGCTAGGTCCCCTTCCACGCTAATTAGTGGAACCCGTTTTCCAATATTGAATGGAACAAATGCTTCCCATAAATCCCGTTCCATCCAGGAAGGTAGGAATTTCCTTTCGAGTTCGGCTCGGTAAGATTGTATAAAATCGTGATCGTAAGGTGGTAAACTATCCACTTGCCGTGCCTGACAAATAACGGAAATCATTGCAGGATGTTGAGTTACGATTAAATTCTCAGCTGCGATAAAAATTTCGTTGCTTATACTCCCCTGGGCTAACTTTTCCCTTAACCCCTCAAAGGTATCTTGCAATACTTCTCTTGACTTGCCATAGAGCTCACGTCTCTCAATGCTATTGCTAGCATCTATTACATCTGCAGCGATAAGAGTTTGCGTAAGCTGCTTAAGTCTAATTTCATCTGAGGTACTATCAGGCATGCTTGAAGCATCTAGATGATTTTGCGCTATTACAAGAACCAAGGGCATTAAGTCTCCACTAAGTCCTATCCTTGCCAGAACCTCGGGCGCAGCAGCTCTTATTCTATCAACAGACCAGTCGGCGTGTTTGGCTGCCCTGACTTCATCGGCCGCGCTGTGCCAATTCTGTTTCTCAATAAAACCAGCATCGTGAAAAAGCGTCGCATACACAAGCAGAACCCGGTCTCTATCAGAAATACCTAAGCGTCTAGCAATCAATAAAACTATATGCCCCACCCTTTCTACGTGACCTCTTAAAAATGGGGACCAATTATCGGTATAAAAACATCGCATAATATCATCATCTTTAACAACACGTGTTAATAACCGCTCTGCTTTATCCGATTCATCAAATGCGATTTTTCGCAACGTATCAAATTGATGAGGATATGCCAATCCCACCTGCTGCCACAGGAGTGAAAGAATAAGTAGTACTGAAATGGATTTAAACAGCTTATAGCTCATAATCATACCCTAATAGCGGCAGTCTGCGCCAAAAGCGCCGGTTGCACTGTCAGTGATATAACGATCAGCAACGATATAATTTGTATATATCTACTTTTCATAAACAAATCCCCTCTTAACAAAACATGGTCCCTTTAGAGATGAGATAGGGATGGATTTGGTGTGTGCCTAATCTGAGATGGTAACCCTATTGTGGGTGCCCTGAAAGCTGAGTGTTTTTGGCCACTTCGTCTACTAACAGCACGTCTTTTTATATCAATAATTTTTCTACCAACTTGACCAATAGAGGTTACCCAGTGCCCACGACTTCTATCAGGAAAAACAGCTACAGCCCTATTTATCTTTATATTAGCCTTTTCCTTGCTTCTTTTTTTCTTTCTAACTGCAACGGTTACGTTTTCAACAAATTCGGATGGGCTGCTATAACCATAACCGCTAGCATATACCACTTTTACTTCTTTGAGTTTATGGAATCCGGAGGAGCTGCATTCTGGATTACACGCAGTGAAAAGCACTTGGTGCCTAATAAGTCCTTTGTCCTTTAGATATTTGATGTATTTATTCACAGTAAATCCCGTTGGTGTAAATATTCGTCCAAAAAAGCTAGAACCATGGCATGTGATAACCGGACCTCTATAGAGATAACGCTCATCACCTTTATCTATGATAGCATAGTCATCTTGAACGAAATATACTTTAGCCCTGTCATCCTTATCTCCAAAAACTCTCTGCTCAGCTTCAACTAATAACTCCTCAACAACAAAATCTTTATCAGTTATTTTTTTAAAGGGCTTAAAGATCTTATTGAAAGTAAGTAGAATAAAAATAGTTAATCCAACCAAACCCACCAGGGCCCATAGCGTTACAAAAGTTTTCTGATCCCACCGCTCAAGTAAATTTTGAAGCCAAATCTCAGGTTGATCTATTTGTAGTCGCGCCTTTCCCTCCCCAAATTCTAGTATGAGGGGGTCCGGATAGGCTCCACGTTTCTGTGCTTCTAATTGGAATTGTTCCTCTATATATTTTATAAGTGGACGATTGTATAAAAGTTCGCATAGATTATAAATAAAAAAGTAAGCGACAGAACAAAAAGCTATGATGCCACCAACCAGAAAAGAAGCTCCAGTCAAACTGAGCCTTTTTAGAACGACAAATTTACCTATCGTGGCTATTTGATTTAAAAATTTTCTAATAAGGGGAGATCTCTGCGTTTCATGATCAGGTGGAGAAGTCCCGTCTTTTCTGCCTAATGCGTCCGTGGGCGATGGCTTGGATTGCTGGGTTGATTTTTCTCTCTCGGATAATGATAATAGCCTTAACGAGTGCCTGTGCTCAGGATAAGCCCACCCCACCTGTTGCCACAGGAGTGAAAGAATAAGCATTACTGAAATGGATTTAAATAGCTTATATCTCATAATCTTACCCTAATATAAGTATACCATATCATTTTGGATTTTGTGCCATATTTGTGCCACTTTCATCTCTAAATAGGCGTAAACTCCGATAAATTGACGTAGATTAAATGGTTTAGAGGTGTAAAGGAGGATTTTAGGTATTGGGGACAGATTCTAGTACCAAGTCAAGACAGGTTCTGCTTTAGGTTGGTAGACGTCTCTGATTCTATGGAGCCTCCTGCCTAAACTGCGCCTTTACTTTTGGTATTTCGCATTCAGAAGTTCAACCACTTTTGAGGCTAACTCACGACCTTTGTCACCTTTTGCGCTTTTTATAACTGAATAACCATAAGTATCGCCAAAAGAAAGTATTTCTGAGTCAATTTCTTCGGAGATTTCTTTTATATATGACGTACGAATAGCTTGGTACCAATTACGCACTTTTGTGTCATGGTTACCCAGCTCATTGATTGCCTCATCTTTCTCCTGCCCCTCAACCTTTCCTATTTTCGAAACCAGTATCTTATGTTGTTCCTCAGCTTCTGAAAGTTTTTTGTCGAGGTCATTATATGCGTCTTTCGTTTTCTCATAGTTTTCGAATATATAGTCCAAATCGATATAGCCTTTTTTACCATTACGCAGTTCCGATTTATATACTAAATCCTCATCGCTCATATTCTTAAATTCCTTGTAGCTCATTGCTTCAACAGTAGCTACGAAAGACGAACTTAACAAACATATAAAAATTGGCAGGAATAGAAAACGTATAAACCAAGCAACGATTAATTGTTTTTTATCCATTTAAATTATTTTATCTACTTCTACCATTATACAGTGATTAAAAACGGCTTTTATCCTATTATCGTTACAGAATTTTATGACTTCCTCGCTTTCAGCTCCAGGTTGAAGCCATACTCTAGTTATGCTTTTTTCCTTACACTCTTTTACAATCGTTTCGGTTATTACGGGTGGAGTAACTATATCAACGACATCAACAGTTTTAGGAATATCTTTAATGTGTGGATAGCAGGTTAGACCTTCAACTTCCTTTAAGCGGGGATTTACAGGAAAAACCTCGTATCCCCTACTCCGTAAAATCTTTAGAATACGATAGGCAACTTTGGATTCATTTCGAAATGAACCTACAACAGCAAAGTGTTTCTGCTTGAAAAATTCTCTAATTAAATTTTGCATTACCTTATATCTCTGGAATTAAAACAAAATAGCAACCGCCTTATCTTGAGAGTTGCCTTATAAATTTAACCTATTTTGACCCCATCCCCGCTCCTTTGTGGTATGTGAATATTATACACTTCTATGAGGCCGGGGTCAATTTCGAATTTGCTGCTCGCCAGTAACGTGAGCATTCTCATGACTACAGATTCAAAAAGGGGTGGGGCTATCCTGCTGGGTTTAGAGGTGTAAAGGAGGATTTTAAATTGAGGTCTGATACTTCGGAAAACGGACCCTAATCATATAAAATAAGGAGAAACGAATGCGGTTTGAACTTGCGATACAAAGATCATATTGCGTCATAATTAAAAGGATAGATATGCCAGTTTGACTTATCCAACAGCCTATCCTTATACACATCGCCAGCTAAAACATCAAAATCTATTTTGCTGGTTAAGGGTCCTTTATTAAAAGGATTGCAAATATAACCGTTTTGCTTGATAAACCTTTGAAAAAGACTACCAGTAACTGCCAACGTTATAATTGACTTGCAATTAAGCTTATGCGCAGCAAATTCAGCTGCATCCAGCAAGAGCTTGATAATTCTTTTATCATCATTATCTGCTTCTAAATCAGCTATGTATGTATTGTTTGCAGTACCTGTATTGTAAATGATATACCCCTTTAAACTGCCACTTTCATAGTATCCTATGATAGTATATTTGAATCTCGGATCTTTTAATCTCCAGCTGAAGTATTTTTCGTCTTTTACGATATGGATTTTAGTGGTATCAATTTTAAATTTATAATTTTCGCATAGCTCTGAAACAGATTTTATCTCTTTTAAAACCCCCTTTTTGTATAATTGATCAAGGTTTTTGAATAAAAATTTAACTTTAAACTGAATTTTATGTTTAAAGTAATATTTCATTTCATCTAATTTCTTCCATTTGCATCTAAGAAAAAATAGCGTAGTGTGTCTGGCGCATATGGAATACATAAATAAAACCTTGTCTTGTTTAAGGCGCTTACTTAGTAAAGTAAATAACCTGCTGGCTAACCACCCACCCCTATGCTCTGGGTGGATCATTAAATCAATACATTTGTATATTGTGTGTTTCTGTCCAAAAACATAAAATTCCTCGGGGACAATAGTTAAAGCCCCAATTAAATCCCCTTTTTCCTTTATACCAAGAGATACCGGCTCTCCTATTGGGTTCTCAAAGTATTTCCATCTAAAAGTATTTGCATATGCTGCCCTGCCAAAGGAAATTGTGTAAAGTTGAGCAATTTTCTCGACTTCATTGGAATTTAATTGTTCAATTATATATTTGTTATCCACGTCTCAACCTATTTTTTAAACCATGCACTGTGCGATGAAATCCGAAAACCTTTGCCAGGCTTTCATCGGGGGTTTTGTGATATAAACCAACTCGATAGAATAGACTGCTTTCTTTTTCTGGATCGTTAATTACATTATGCCGGTTTTCGGTCAGCAGTATATACTTATAGCCTAGCTCAAAGGACTTTTGAATAACTGTTTCATTATACATCCCTCGAGGATAGGCAATTATATCAATACCCTTGCCGCATAAATTTTCTAACACCTTCTTAGAGTGCGATAACTCAAATTCAAGCGATGCGGTGTCAATATTCGGTAATAGCGGGTGCGAATGTGTATGGGACCCGATCTCTGCTCCGTTTTTACTCAAATACACAACGTCATCTCTCGATAGCATTCTTGAAAACTTCGTAGTTTTACTTGCTAGTTTTTCTACGATATCATCAGCTAACATACGCTGTTGTTTTTTATCTATTTTTTTAAACAATTTAAAAAACTTAGCCTCAGTTTTCGTCGGCAACTTCTTATCTATACTAATCTTTATCGGCTCGGAAAACAGCTCGGTGTTAATATATTCATTTTTTTCAGTAGTGTTTAATACATTGTAGACCCTAACGCTGTCTTGCGGCAAACCTGTTTCCAGCGACTCTGTTGCGATATTTATATTAAACTTAAGCTTATATTTTTTAAGTACAGGGTAGGCGTTCTCTAATATATCATAATGTCCATCGTCAAAAGTCATTATGACGCCAGGCTTTCTAGTTTTTTTAAAATAATCCGCTACTTCTGAAAAATATATTACATTGAATCTCTCTGAGAAAAATTTGCAAATCTGTTCAAAGGCATGATTAGGCAAAGCGGGATAGAAAGTAAAACCACTATCATTTACTTGATGAAATATCAAGATGTATAGTTGGTTAGGGGTTTTTTGCCGAAGAAAGTAATCGGCATTAGCAATTCTAAATAATGTAAAAAAAATTCCTCGCAGCATAAGTACTCTTTGGGGAATCACCTTTCCTTAAAAGGAAGCATTTAATTCTTTTCAGAGAACAATAATACCAGATTTGATTAGAGGTGTAAAGGGAGATTTTTGCTATTAGGGGCAGGTTCCAGCACAAGGTAAAGACAGGTTCTGCTTTAGCTTGGTAAACGTCTCTGAGTTTACGCGCCTCCTTTGCTCTTTGGCATATCAAACACACCTTTCAAGGCGTCTTGGCAATTTTTACAATGGGCTATATGATTATCTATAGCTTTTTTCTTTCCACCTTTTATTCTTCCTTCTGTGTAGTCTATAAAGACTTTAGGAGATGGACAGGTAGTCATAGGAGTTTCTTTGGGAGATTTCCGTAATGGCTTATAGAAACTATATATTAGATAAAGGAAACCTATAAATAATGCTATTCGCACCAGAAAGAATACTATTCCTATCATTATGCTCCTTTACTTATTGTTTATAAGGCTCTATCCTTTGAGATAACAGCCATCTTTAGCTTGGTAGGCGCCTCTGATTTACTTGAATAATTTTAATTTTGATATTACTTCTTGCGGCCAGCCCTGATTAAGCGATGTTTGTTCATATTCAGCGTTGTCTTCCGCGCACTCGCCTCCATGGTAACTAAAATTCACCTTAATGGGTGTAACGGCAGTGTAAAAAAACTTTTCTCTGGAAGATACAGAAGGGGCATGTTCTCTTTCTACAAAAAGTTTTTCTGTTGTAGTAAGGTAAGCCTTATAAGGAGTGTTTAAAGACCCTGTTGAAATAATATCAGTTTTAATATCTACGTATGCGTAGTCTCTTAAATAATAATCATAATGGATATAAGGTCCGTACTTGGATAGTTCTTCCCAATTCTGCTTTATGGCCTTACGTAATTCTAATTCTCTCTTTCCGCTTATCTTAGCTATGTAATCGTCAACCGCTAAATTTAGTTTTGTTCTAAGGTTCCCTATCAGCTCTTCCTGCTCTTTTTGTTTATTGATATCAATGCTTCTCAGCGCTTTTTCAAAAGCTTGTTGCACATCATGCGCGGTGAGATTTTGCTTCTCTTCTTCTACTTCTTGAGAAAAGCCGGTATTAAGCAGGGTAAAAAAGAAAGAAAATATTACAAGCAGGATAACTTGTTTTATTTTGAGCATAGTATAGAATTTAGTCTTTCGCGTATTTAAACCCCCAAACGGTACAACTTGCATATTATTTCTCGCTCATTGCCCTGACTGCCCGGATGGCGAATCTTATGAATAAAAAAGATAAATACAGGACAGGCGCAACAACACGTAATGCAAAGATAATACTATTATAAGTAAATAGCGATCCCCAAAAAAACTGTTCCATAATTATCGCAAAGGACATGCAAGCTATTAGAGCAAGTGCTTCCCGTAATATGGTTTTAATTAGGTTTTTCTTCATTTAAGCGTCTCCTTTTATTTTTTAGTTTCTTTTCAGTAGCTGTTATCAGGTCAGAACCTTTCCTGATTATTTCCCGCTTTAGACACAAGGAAGTTTTTTTTCTTCAAGACCTTAACGCACGCATCTACCGCTAAGGCATCATAGTGAGAATTCTTTTTACCCTGGATCTCCTTGAGCGTCTTGTCCATTCCAAGCATAGGCCGGTATGGCCGATCGTTTACCATGGCCTCGACAACATCCGCCACTGCGATTATCTTCGCCTCGAGAAGTATATCTTTGGCTGTAAGGCCCCGCGGATAACCGGAACCGTTGAGCCTCTCATGATGCTGAATTACGATATCCGCAACAGGCCACGGGAATTCTATGCCTTTCAATATGTCGTAGCCGATCTGAGAGTGGATCTTTATGAGATTAAATTCCGCATCCGTTAATTTCACAGGCTTAGTTAGAATTTCCGTGGGTATATACAGCTTTCCTATATCGTGGATGATAGCTGCCATCCTGAGGCCGCTTATCTGCTTTTCCGTAAGGTGCATCTCTTTTGCTATCGCGCATGCAAGTTGCGCTACCCGCTCCTGGTGGCCGGCAGTATAGGGATCCCTCTTTTCAACAGCAGATGACAAGGCGGCAACAGTCTCTTCCAATACGTCCTCAAGGTTTTCATAGTAATGATCCAATAAGTCCCTCAGGGAGATCATCCCTATTATGGTCCCCTTCTTAACGACGGGCATGTGCCTTATCTTATTCGTTTGCATTGACTCCATGATATTAATATAAGACTCGTCAACGCTGGCCGTCTTTACGTCCCCAGACATAAGGCTCTTTATTTTTATTGAGGGCAGTTTATCGATTTTACGGAAGTCAATCTTGTTTAGGATATCCCTCTCTGTAAATATGCCTGCGGTATTATTTTTTTCCATAACAAGAAGCGAACTTACCGATTTTTCTTTCATAAACATTATGGCATCCAGTACAGATTTTTCACCATCTATGCTTGTCAGCGGTTTTGTTATGTAATCAGCAATCGTCTTCATATATCCGGTCCCTTTCTTATTTGCTATCGTTTTCAAATAGTACCCAGTAAAAGATTATATCAGAAAATGGATTTAACATAAATCGTAAAACCGTTACAGATTCAAGGCTTCTTGGGCGTTCTCAATAAATTGCTTTAAGAGGTCTCGGTCAAGCTCTACTTCCGTTGAAGCTGAATAAAGATTGGGGATTCCGGTCTCTGCTCCAAAAGTTACCTTAAATCTGTCGCTATCTAATTTTTTAATGGTTATATTATGGATTTCTTCCGGTGAAAAGTTTTCTTCGCTTTCGCCCATACCTTATACCTCCATCTTCCTAGTAGTTAGGTAGCATATTCAGCGATTACCTTCAGGACATCTACCTGCGTAACGATCCCGACTAAACATTTATTGCTGTCAACAATGGGGATACATCCATATTTGCTATTAACCATCAAATCCACGGCATTTTTCAAAGTCTGATCGGGAGAAAGGGAGACTACCTTTTTTGTCATTACGTACTTCAATATATGTTTATCTAGGTCTGCCTTATCATATACCAATTCACCCTCCATTGTTTTACGCGGAGATGCAGTCCTGTAGAGATCTCTTTGAGTAACAATGCCTCTTAGTGTCCCTTTGTCATCAATTACAGGCAAGTGGCGAATACCATGTGCCCTAAACATCTCCCACACCTTGCCAAAAGGGTCGTCGATATCTATGGTGAAAGGTTCTTTCACCATGATGTCTTTCAAAAGAAGTTTATGTAAATTTTCCATAGTTACTTTTTTTGAAGCTTTCTCCTTTTTACTTAAGAGGCCTCCCCTTCGTTTTAGTTTTAGTTAGTATTTCGTTTTGCTTAGCTATATCTGTATATCGCAAAATTATTGCGGATATTGTGGGCCAGGCAACGGAAGCAGGAACAACTTTAGTCGGCATGGGTGCCCTAACGG
>JABMQH010000158.1 GCA_013203355.1 Candidatus Omnitrophota bacterium
ATGGTACAGCCAAGCAATCGTTCGTTCTTCAGATGGGCGGCGGCCTGTGTTATGGCTATCATTTCAGCATGGGCAGTCGGATCCTTAAGTAATTTTATCTGATTATGTGCCCGCCCAATAATTTGGCCATCATAGACAACAACCGTACCAACGGGTACCTCATCTTTATCAAAGGCCTTTTTGGCCTCCTTCACTGCTTCAAGCATGTAGATTGTGTCAATTTTTGACATATGTTCAAACCCTGCTTTGTCGCAAATTTAGGTCACAGCGTGCCTGGCAGGATTTGAACCTGCGACACCTTGGTTCGTAGCCAAGTACTCTATCCGGGCTGAGTTACAGGCACATATTAATCTATTTTACTATTGAGCCTAACTTTACTTCTTTGTCTGTTGTTAATATCGTTATCCCGCTATCACTCGAGGCGGCCAAAAGCATCCCCTGACTTTCTACGCCTCTTAGGCTGGCCGGATCTATATTAACCAAAACCGCAACCTGTTTGCCTACAAGTTCTTCTTTGTTGGCATAGGACCCTTTTATGCCGGCTACAAGCTGTCTTTGGGAATCCCCCAAATCAACAGTAACAACATACAGTCTATCGGCATTTGGATGGTCTTTTACTTCTAAAATCTTTGCAATTTTTATCTCCAACTTTTTAAAATCTTCTAACTTTGCCATTTGGCCTCCTTTTTTCTGCTCAAAATTCAAAATAAACTTAAAACGGAGAGGCAGGGATTTGAACCCTGGATACCGTGAGGTATACACGCTTTCCAAGCGTGCGCACTAAGCCGGGCTATGCGACCTCTCCTTGGAAAAACTGTTTCTAGCGCTGCGGTTGCGACGCGTTTAGTTTTTCTTGAAGGGAAAACGGAGTTTTCCCTTCAAAGATCCCTTTCCTTACAGGATTATCTTCCTCTTTCCTGTTGTCGCAAACCATCTTAAAGAAGGAAACGTAGTTTCCTTCTTTAAGAAATCATCCTTCCTAAAAGGAGACGTGATTCCTTGTTTTAGGAAATCAACCCTCCTTAAAGGAAAAGAGGCGTGGTTTCTTTCTTTAAAAGAACTGCTTGTTTACAGGCTGAGATTATAGCACAGGCGACACCGGTTTTCAATAACAAAGTTGCAGTTATCGGTTTTTCCTCTCGCCCTCGGGTTCTTCCTCTACCAATTTATATATTATCTCACCCTTTTTTGAGACCTTTAGTTTTTCTCTTGCGACCTTCTCTACATATGTGTGATCCTGTTCCAAGTGCGTTATTTCGTTCTTCAGATCTTTATTTGAAATTTCAAGCCGCCTTACCTTTTCTCCTAGCACCCTATTCCTCTGTGCCAGTTCTTGAAATTTTGAGTACCCGGGTAAAAATACCAATACCAATATAAATAAAAAACCGAAAAGCCCGATTATTTTCCTTTTTTCCATAAGCCTGCACCATAGACGGCGTTTTTCCCCAAATCCTCTTCAATTCTTAATAACTCATTATATTTCGCAATCCTGTCGGTTCTTGAGGCTGAGCCCGTCTTTATCTGCCCTGTGCCGGTTGCAACCACAAGGTGTGAGATGGTCGTATCTTCCGTTTCACCGCTCCTATGGGAGATAACAGAGGTATACCCCGCTTCCTTGGCCATCTTTATTGCTGAAAGGGTCTCCGTTAATGTCCCTATCTGATTTACTTTTATTAATATTGAATTTGCGACCTTTAATTTTATCCCCTTTTTAAAACGTTTTGTGTTTGTAACAAATAAATCATCACCCACGATCTGAATCTTTGCACCAAGGGTTTTTGTCAATTCCAGCCATCCGGGCCAATCATCTTCAGCCAACCCATCCTCTATAGAAACTATAGGATATTTTTTAACCCACTCATCATAGAACTTTATCATATCTGTATTTGAATTTTCTTTCTTCTTTTCTGCCTCTAAAATATATTTCCCATTTTTATAAAAAGAGCTCGCCGCCGGATCTAAGGCGATATATATATCCTTCCCAGCTACATACCCAGCTTGCTTTATAGCTTCTAAGATCACTTCGATAGCTTCTGCATTAGATTTTAAATTAGGAGCAAAGCCACCTTCATCCCCTACGGCAGTTGAAAGGCCTTTCTTTTTTAAAATACTCTTCAAGTTGTGAAACACCTCAGCTCCCATCCTTAGCGCCTGATGAAAAGAACTAGCCCCAAACGGCATAATCATAAACTCCTGCAAATCCACATTGTTGTCCGCGTGTGAGCCGCCATTTACAATATTCATCATAGGAACAGGTAATATATTTGCGTTGTCTCCTCCGATATACTTATAAAGGGGCGTTTTTTTCTCTTTCGCGGCCGCCTTGCATACCGCCAAAGAAACACCCAAGATCGCATTGGCCCCAAGGTTGCCTTTGTTCTCTGTCCCATCCAGCTTTATCATGCATTCATCGATTGCTTCCTGAGAAAACGGATCCATGCCGACAAGCTTCTGGCGTATTGTTTTCCTGACATTGTCGACAGCCTTTAAAACCCCTTTACCCAAATACCTTGATTTATCGCCATCCCTTAGCTCTATAGCTTCATGCTCACCGGTTGAGGCGCCGCTTGGAACTGCCGCCCTCCCCATTACACCGGAATCTAGGATTACATCAACTTCAATAGTCGGGTTTCCCCGTGAATCCAGGATCTCCCGCGCTTTTATGTCTTTGATATTGCTCATTACGTCTCCTTTTAGCTCATCGAATTAAAACTTGGCGCCCATTCACCTTTAATTTTCCTTCTACGAACCATTTTATTGCCTTTGGATAAATGACATGTTCCTTTTTGTGAATACGTTCTGCGAGCGTCTCTTCTGTATCATCCGATTTTACTTCGACAACCTCCTGGAGGATAATCGGCCCTGAATCCAATCCCTCGTCTACAAAGTGAACCGTTGGGCCTGTCACCTTAACCCCATAATGCAGCGCATCCTTTATCCCGTGCGTCCCTTTAAAAGAAGGCAGGAGTGCCGGGTGGATATTCAAGATCCTGTTCTTGTATTTATTTACAAAATAGGAACTCAAGAGTCTCATAAATCCTGCCAAGACAATCAAATCAATTTTTTCTTCTTCTAATTTTTTTATAACTTCCTTATCGTATTCTTCTCTCGTCTTAAATCCTTTTTTAGCCAAAACAAATGTCTGGATGTTCGCCTTTTTGGCTCTCACCAAAGCATAGGCCTCCGCGTTGTCGGCAACGACTAATGCCAAATCGGCTTTAATGAACTCCCGCTTCGCGGCGTCGATTATAGCTTGAAGATTTGTACCATTACCGGAACAAAAAACTGCTATTCTCATCCCGCTAGATACCTCCCTTTCGCCCCGTTAGAAAACAATAGTATCTAACGGGACTCATTTCGCTAAAGCCTCTATTTTTCTTAAGATTTCTGCCTTAGGATTTATACCCACCATTCTCCCCATTTCCTTTCCGCCTTTAATAAAAATTAAAGTAGGGATGTTTAAAACATTAAAATTATTTGCTATCTCTGGATTATCATCTACGTTTACTTTCCCGATCTTGGCCTTTCCATCTAATTCGCTTGCGATCTCTTCTATTGTCGGCGATATTGCCTTGCAAGGTCCGCACCACTCTGCCCAAAAATCTACCACGACAGGGACATTAGATTCCAAAGCCTCCGTCTTAAAATTAGTATCGGTAAACACAAAAACTGATTTTCCCAAAATTTCACCTCCTGATTATCACTTCTGTAGGACAAACTTCAAAACATTTCCCCATGTTCTGGCACTTTTCGTAATCTATCTTAGACAAATTCGACTCAACTTTAATCGCGCTGATCGGACATGCCTTCTCGCACTTGCGGCAGGCAATACAGCTGCCCTTACAGATTTTAGCCGTAACAGCTCCCCGATCTTTTGAGCTACACTTAACATAATAGGCATTTTTCACCGGGGTTACGCTTATCAGGCTTTTAGGGCATGCTTTCACGCACTTACCGCAGGCCGTGCACCTTTCCGGACTAACCTCTGGTACCCCCTGCTCTGCTATTTTTATTGCCTCGAAAGGACATACTTTAACACAATCACCATGTCCCAGGCAACCAAAATCGCATTCCTTATGTCCGCCAAAAATCAACGTATCAGCCTTGCAGCTTTTTATACCTTTATAGATATATTTGTCCTTGGCGTTTTTACCACCGTTACAAAGGGCGGTTGCTATAGTCTTTACTTTAGGATTGTATTCAACGCCGAGAATTTGCGCTATAGACTCCCGGGCCTCCTCGTTCGTAACAGAGCAAGTTGATGGTATGGCTTCGCCCTCCTTTAAAGCTTCCGCAAACCCGGCGCATCCGGGCTTGCCGCATGCCCCGCAATTTACACCAGGCAGCTTCGAGAGTATCATGAGTACCGTAGGGTCAACCTCTATTCTAAAAACCTTAAGCGCACAAGCAAGCCCTGTGCCAAATATCAATCCAAGGGCTGCCATGGCGATGACTGGTGTTACAATCTGCGCTATCATATTTTAAACCCGCTAAATCCGAGAAATGCCATTGACATTAAACTCGCAATTATAAACGTAATGGGGATATCCTTAAAACTCTGTGGTACGTCGGCAAACTCCAGCCTTTCCCTGATCCCAGACATCAAGAGCATGGCAAGCGTAAACCCTGCGCCTGCACCGAAACCCTGGACAATAGATTGAAGAAAACTCTGCGCTACGGGTTCACCGTTAAGAAAGAAAGCATCCGTATTTAAAATCGTAACACCGAAAACCGCGCAGTTTGTGGTGATGAGGGCAAGGTATATACCAAATATCTTATAAAGCGCCGGGGCTTTCTTCTGTATGACAATTTCCGCAAATTGCACAAATGTGGCTATGACCAGGATAAAACTTATGGTTCTTAAGTACTCCAGATTATATGGAACAAGAATAAAGTTATAGATGGGCCAGGTTATTAAAGATGCCATTGTTGTAACAAAGGTTACCGCTAGGCCCATTGACACGGCGGCCCCTGTATGTTTTGAGACGCCGATAAACGGACATAGACCTAAAAATCTCGAGAGGATAAAATTATTTACAAATACCGTACTTATGATTATCGTGATATAAGTAGCCAAATTCATTTAATACCCTTTTTTACCTTCAGGTAATTTATCAAGCCTATTAATATCCCTATTGTCAAGAGTGCGCCTGGCGCAAGTATCATAAATAGCGGCGGCTCAAAGCTCCTACTCAGATAAAACCCCCCCAATGTCCCGCTCCCTAATACTTCTCGTATCGCTGATATTACAACAAGCGCCCATGTAAAACCAATGCCCATGCCGAATGCATCAATTACTGACCTTAGAAGCGGCTTCTTTGAAGAAAAGGCCTCTGCCCGGCCCAAAACAATACAGTTCACAACAATCAACGGCACGAACATTCCTAACGATCTGCTCAAAAGCGGGGCGTATGCCTTCATAAAAAGATCCGCCATTGTAACAAATGTCGCGATAATAACAATAAAACACGGGATGCGCACCTTTTCAGGAATAACCCCTCTAACGAGTGAAACACAAATGCTTGAACCGATCAAAACAAATGTCGTTGCAATACCCATCCCTAACCCGTTCATAACACTGGTTGACACCGCAAGCGTCGGACAGAGCCCCAAGAGCATCCTGAACGTTGGGTTCTCCCTCCATAAACCTTTCACCAGTTCCCCGGTTAGTTTCATCTCTTCACCTTTATCAAAAATTCATTGACTGTATCGCGAATTGCATATGTAATTGCCTTGCTCGATATCGTTGCGCCTGTTATCGCATCAATATCCTTTTTTACCATAAGGGTCTTTGCGACCTTCCCTTTAAATTGCGCTAAAAACCATGGTTCTTTCTCCCCCGGTTTTATTTCGTTAATCTTCGACCCTAATCCAGGAGTCTCATGATGCTCTAAGATTTTAACGCCCTTTATAATACCACGCGTATCTGTCCCAACAAGCATGCGTATATATCCATTGTAGCCTGTCCCGGAAACCCTAATGCAGTAGCCGATCAAACGTCCTCCCTTTAGCGCTTCGAAATACTCTATTCCATCTATGGCGTCCTCCGCAAAGGAATCGGCCCCGGGCAATACTACTTCTAGCGCATTTTGTTCTTCCAGTCTAAATTGCTCATCAATTTTTGGCTTTGTGACCTCATATGTCACCGCTAAAACAAGGGTTGCCGTAAGGGTTACTGTTGCTAAAACAAGTCCAAATTTAATTAATTGGCTCATCCCGTTAGACCTCCAAATCTGTCTATATTCAACCCGCAAGACCATAACTTATGTAATGAATTACGCATATACGTATTATGTATTTTAGAGAAGCCAAAACTTACGTACTGCATCTCTAGAGGTCTAACGGGACTCATATGGCTTACCTCTTGTCTTTAACCCACCCAAACCACTTAGGATGAGTATATCTATCTATTATTGGCACCGCTGCGTTCATTATCAAGATCGAATAAGAAACCCCTTCGGGGTATCCGGAAAATCTCCTTATTATAAATGTCAGAAGGCCGCAACCAATAGCAAAAATGGCCTTCCCTTTCGTACTTAAAGGGCCTGTGACATAATCTGTCGCCATAAAGAATGCGCCCAGGACAAGGCCGCCGGACAAGATAAAGAATAGGATATCCCCTGTAAACAATCCTTTTTGCCCATTAAATATCCAACTTGTAATCCCTACTGTTAATATATACGTTACGGGTATATGCCACGTTATATATTTTTTAAAAAATAAATATGCGGCGCCTAACAAAAGGGCAATGACACAAACCTCCCCGATGCACCCACCCTTATTGCCTATAAAAAGATCCCAATATGAGATGTCTTTCAAGAGGTCAAAACCTTTGTGTTTGAATATCGCTAACGGCGTTGCCGCTGTAACCGCATCTACCTCCCACCTGGGATTTTGCCATGTGGTCATATAAACCGGCCATGATACCATCAAAAAGGCCCTGCCGACCAAGGCCGGGTTGAATATGTTCTGGCCTAAGCCGCCAAATATCTGTTTACCTATTGCTATAGCAAAGAATGAGCCTACTACGGGTATCCAAAGCGGGACGTTGGGCGGAAGGTTGTACGCCAGAAGAAGCCCTGTCAAAACAGCGCTGCCATCCCAAATGGTAATCTCCCTTTTCCGTAAAGCAAGGATTACCGCTTCGGTTATAAGCGCAGACAATACAGCAGCTATAATTATAGATAGAGATTTGATCCCAAATATAAATACTCCGGCCGCTCCGGCAGGGATCAAAGAAAATACAACTGTCCACATAATTTTCTTTGTTGAGGTTTTGGATTTTATATGCGGGGCTATCGATACTGTAAAATTGTTATCCATTATTTCCCATTTTGGATCTTAGACTTCCCAAACTTCATATAATCTAAAAGTGGGATTTTTGCGGGGCACTCATATGCACATGCCCCGCACTCAAAGCAATTCATAATACCCAGGCCCTTTGCTTCAGCGAACCTTTCCTTCTTGGTGTTGTACATAATGGTAGTCGGAACCAGTCCCATCGGGCATACCTCAATACATTTACCACACCTTATGCATACATTTTCGCTCGACTTATCTATCTGCCCCTTAGACAAAAATATTACTCCGCTTGTCCCTTTTGTCAACGGGACATCCATAGTATATTGGGCTACCCCCATCATAGGGCCGCCTATGATTATCTTTTCCGGTTCTTCCACGAACCCGCCAAACACATCTACGAGGTCACTTAAAATCGTGCCGATCCTTACGCATAAATTTACGGGCTCTTTTATGCAACGTCCGGTTATGGTTACAACCCTTTCTATCAACGGCTTTCTAAAATAAACCGCTTCATAAACTGCGAATACTGTACCAGCGTTATGAACAACACACCCTACGTCCATAGGCAGGCCCCCCGCGGGGACAATACGGTTTAGAACAGATTTTATAACTTGTTTTTCAGCGCCCTGTGGATACCTTGTCCGTAAAACTACTATTTTAGGCCTTCTTTGTTCGTAGTTCATTGCCCTCACTGCCTTCTCCATGGCATCGATAGCTAAAGACTTATTGTCCTCTATGGCAATGTATATATCTTTTACTCCTAAGACCTTCGCTGTTACCTCCAGGCCCTTCAAGATCTCATTGGGCTTTTCAATCATAAGACGATAGTCACAGGTCAGGTATGGCTCGCACTCCGCTCCATTCAATATTACAGAATCAACAGGTTTGCCTTTTGGAGGCGAGAGTTTAACATGTGTTGGAAAGGCCGCCCCCCCAAGGCCGACAAGCCCGGAATCTTTGATTGTATTTAAAATTTCCTCTTTAGATAAAATACTCGCTGCCTTTGCCTCTTTAGCTTTAAACTCCTGGTCATGGCCATCCTCCGATTGTATTGATACCGAAAGAATCCTTGCTGAGGTAGGGGTTGGCGAATAAGAAATCCCTGTGACCTTTCCGCTTATGGTAGCGTGCACAGAGCTTGAGATAAAACCGGCAGCCTTGCCTATGAGCGCACCTACCTCTACACTCTCTCCAACCGCAACAACAGGCTCTGCCGGAGCGCCTACGTGCTGTGAAAGCGGGACAACTACCCTCTTCGGAATAAATACCTTCCTTATGGTCTTGTCTGATGTGAGGGTTTTAAACGCGGGTGGACGAACGCCGCCATAAAATCCGTAAGGCATTTTCTGTGCCCCTCCCAAGTTACACAACTTTTATGCACATACTCCAACAATTCTTATGTTGACAAATTAAAAAAAATAATATATAATGCAAATAGAGGTTTCGATATGAGTGAAAAAATTACTTGCTGTGAAAAGTGTAAAATATATTGGACCTGCGAAACAAAATGGTATAGAAGTGAAATGTCCGAAGAAAACATATGCTGCACCATCTGCAATTTTTACAATGAGTGCCTCAAAAACATGCAAAAAAAACCTAGCGTCAATCCTTAAGAGAAAGTAGTCCCAGCCTTAAAGTCCCTATCAAAGCAAATATAGCGCCACACCCAACCAGGATCCACATCCTGTCAATATATTCAGCAAGAATAGCCGTGATAAACATAAATAACAAAAATGCTAAGTGTATTACGATTTCTTGAGAGCTGAATATTCTGCCGCGCATTTTATCAGGGATTGTTTCGTGTATTAATGTATTGATTGAAATTATAACAGGGCTCAGCACTACTCCGATAAAGATACTCAGAAAACCTGCAACCATATATGTCGGAAACCTCGGAATGATAAAGGCAAAACTCGCAATACCCAGCCCTCCTAATATAAAACTTGAAAGTATAACCTTCTGCTTATTGAAATGTTGGCCAAGCCTTCCGTAAAGAAGCGCGCCGAATAATAATCCGATACCCAAAAACATACCCAGCAAACCTAAATCTGAAGTAAGCGTGCCGAATTTTTCCTGAATAAAAACAATTATTACGCAGAAAATCGCTCCCGCACCTGCCATTAATAAAAACAAAGTATTCATAACAAACCTTGCCTTAGGATATGATACGATAAATTGAATCCCTTCTATGACCTGTTTCCAGATAGATTTTCTCAATACACTTTCAACTGCCGCCCCAACAAGTTTAAGGTCTTCCCGATATCCGCGCTCCCCTGAATGTTCTTTTGGTCTAATCAAAGATATCAAGGCTGCCGAGAAGAAGAATGAACCAGAATTTATAAAAAATCCTCCCAGGACCCCTGCGAACTTTATCAAGAGCCCGGCAACTCCAATGCTAAGTACAGTGGCTATCATATATGTCGTATCCGACAGAGAGTTGGCTACCAAAAGCTTCTCCTTTGAAACTATGGTGGGAATAATTGCCATTTTACTGGGTAAAAAAAAGCGTGTTAACGAAAAGATCAGGAATACAATAAGGTAAACTGGAATACTTGATTCAAAATTTAATATGCAGTAAGGGATAAGTAAAACTAAAAGGCCCCTTGCGACATCCGCTATAATCATGATATGGCGCCTGTTCCATCTATCTACATACGCCCCTGCCACCGGGCCTATTACAAAAACAGGGACTACAATAAAAAGCATCAATTTCGCTAATTCATAGGTCGAGTGCGGCGCCTTCTGAGAAACAAAGCCTATAAGCGCCATTTGATTGAGCCTGTCTCCGAAATTGGATACAATTTGCCCTAACCAAAGGCAGCGAAAGTTTCTTTCTTTTAGTACATCCCTGAATCTTACCATAATATTTTCAAAGCTGGCGGACAGATTTGAACTGTCGACCTGCGGTTTACGAAACCGCTGCTCTACCAGCTGAGCTACGCCAGCAAAAAAAACAGTGCCGGGGGACAGAATTGAACTGTCCACGCCCGCCTTTTCAGGGCGGCGCTCTACCACTGAGCTACCCCGGCTGTAAAA
>JABMQH010000159.1 GCA_013203355.1 Candidatus Omnitrophota bacterium
GAGGCGTTAAAGGCAGGCGCTGACACTATTATGGATCTAAGCTGCGGCGGAAATATTTCCCGGATAAGAGAGGCAATTCTAAAAGAAAGCGCAGTGCCTTTAGGGACTGTCCCTATCTATGAGGCAATTGTAGAGGGTATAAAGAAGCATAAGGAACTCAGGAAGATTGACAAAGAAATTTTTTTTGAGGTAATAGAGCGGCAGGCAGAGGATGGGGTTGATTTTATGACTATCCACGCCGGCGTAACCAGGAAGGCCCTTTCCAAATTACGCAGGCAGGGAAGGGTTACCGGCATTGTAAGCCGTGGAGGCGCTTTTATAGTAGAGTGGATGATGGGACAAAAGAAAGAGAATCCATTTTATACTGAATTTGACAGGCTCCTCGAAATAGCCAGAAGATATGATATTACCTTAAGTCTCGGGGATGGGTTAAGACCGGGTTGCATTAGTGATGCAACAGACAAGGCCCAGGTCCAGGAGCTTATTACTTTAGGAGAGCTTGCTATACGCGCAAGAAAAAAAGGGGTGCAGGTCATAATTGAAGGACCGGGTCATCTGCCACTCGACCATATTGAGGCAAATGTGAAATTGGAGAAGAAGGTATGTAAGGGAGCCCCATTTTATGTGCTTGGCCCGCTTGTGACAGATATTGCTCCCGGCCATGACCATTTAGTTAGCGCTATAGGCGGGACCCTGGCAGCTTTTCATGGAGCTGATTTTTTATGTTTTGTTACTCCGGCTGAACACTTACGCCTTCCTGACCTTTCTGATATTCGAGAGGGGGTTATAGCCAGCCGCATTGCTGCGCATGCCGCTGATATTGCTAAAGGACTAAAAGGGGCTTTGAGATTAGATAGAGAGATGTCAACCTGTAGATATCGAAGAGATTGGAAAGGGCAGATGAGATTAGCAATTGATCCTCAAAAGGTAAAGGCAATGCGTTCAGGAGAAAAGGATGTTGATATCTGCACCATGTGCGGCCCATATTGTTCTATGAAGCGGATGGAAAAGATTTTTGGAAAATAAATCTATCCTTGTTGTTGGTTCCGTTGCCCTGGATACAGTAAAGACACCTTTTGGTGAGGCCAAAGAGGTATTAGGCGGGTCAGCTACATTTTTTTCTTTTGCTGCCAGTTTTTTTGCAAATGTAAATCTTGTAGGCGTGGTAGGGGAAGATTTTCCGCCCTCCTGCATTGAGCTTCTACGCTCACGAAATATTGATCTAAGAGGTCTTGAGATAAAAAAAGGAAAGACATTCCGCTGGTCAGGTGTTTACAAGGATGATTTAAATGAGAGGGATACACTTTCATTAGAGCTCAATGTTTTTGAGGATTTCCATCCTCTCCTCCCTCCGGGACTGAGACAGTGTCCTTATGTCTTTCTTGCTAATATAGATCCGGAACTGCATCTGGAGGTAATCGAGCAGATAAAACACCAGTGTCTCATCGTGTGCGATACGATGAATATCTGGATTGAAAATAAACGTCAGGCACTAGAGAAGACCCTACGCCTTATAGATATACTTTTCCTGAATGACAGCGAGGCAAGACAATTGACCCGGGAGGCAAATCTCATAAAGGCAGGGAAAGAAATTTTGAAGCTTGGACCAAAGTCTGTGATTATTAAAAAGGGTGAGCATGGGGTGATGTATTTTTCTCCCGATTCATTTTTTACAATTCCGGCTTATCCCTTAGAGTCGGTTTGTGACCCAACAGGCGCCGGGGATAGTTTTGCAGGGGGATTTTTAGGCTATCTCGCTAAAGAAGGCGGGGATGAAAAAAAGATAAGGCTGGCACTTGTATATGCAACTATCATAGCATCTTTTACAGTTGAGGACTTTAGCCTGGAGAGACTTAAGCATGTTACAGATAAAGAGATTGAAAAACGGTTTCAGGAATTTAAGGATATGACAAATTTTGAAGTATGACGCTGGCATGAAGGGGTTAATTTTAAGCGGGGGAGCAGGCACGCGGCTGCGGCCGATTACGCATACCCAGGCTAAGCAGCTTGTTCCCGTGGCAAATAAGCCGATACTTTTTTATGGGCTTGAGGCGATGCAACAGGCCGGGATAAGAGATGTTGGCCTTGTGGTAGGCCGCACGCGTCCGGAAATCGAAGAGGCCGTAGGGAATGGCCGTAGATTCGGACTCAAGGTTACTTATATAGAGCAGGAGGCGCCTTTAGGTCTTGCGCATGCGGTAAAGATCAGTCAATCATTTTTAAAAAAATCTCCATTTGTTATGTATTTAGGTGACAATATTATTAAAGACGGGATTAATTCTTTAGTAGAAGAATTTAGAGTTCGTAAGCCCAATGCTATGATACTACTTGCGCAGGTAAAAGAACCGCAGCGTTTTGGTGTGGCAGAGCTTAAAGAGGAGAAGGTTGTGCGGCTTACAGAAAAGCCCAAAAAACCAAAAAGTGATCTGGCCCTTGTAGGTGTATATATGTTTGACCATAATATATTCAAGGCAGTCAAGGCCATAAGGCCTTCATGGAGAAATGAACTTGAGATAACCGACGCCATTCAA
>JABMQH010000160.1 GCA_013203355.1 Candidatus Omnitrophota bacterium
CGGCTATCTCCAAAAATACAAAGAGATTAAAGATGTCACCTGCTATAATAACGCCGTTCATACCGCCTAACATCAAGAAGAATAGTGTATAAAATTTCCATTTTGCGGTAAATTTTTCCATATAACTTATCGAATAGACCACAATACAAAACGCAACTAAATTTACCGTCACCAGCATAAATGCCGCAAGGCCATCCAACACCAGGCCTATGCCTATCGGAGGCCTCCAGCCGCCTACGCTATAGGTAAGGATCCCCTGCATATTGTATAAACGCACAGCAAGGAGAGACAAAATAGTTAAGGCAAGCGATGTTAAAACCCCTATCGTGTCGGGAAATTTTTTTATCTTCTTGCCTATGAGCGAAATTAAAAATGCCCCCGCTAGTGGTATGGCGACAAAAAAGGGTATTATATTTGAATTCATCATCATCCTTGCAGCTCTCTTATCTTTGTAATATCGAATGTACCGTACTTCTCATATATCCTCATAGCGAGGGCAACAAGCAGTGCCGTAGTCGCTAATCCAATAACGATGGCAGTAAGGACTAAGGCGTGTGGCAATGGATCAACCATATTGGTTATATTTTTTTCAGGTGAAAATATCGGAGCCCGTCCTCTGATGCGATACGCCATCAGTATTAAGAACAAATGTACCCCATATTCTGCGATAATAACGCCGATTATAATCTTAATGATATTCCGTTTCCTTAATATACAATAAAGGCCGCAGCAGAAAAGCGCAAGACAAAGCAGATATACAGCCATTACTTATCCTCCGATTCTAACCTTAATAAAACCAGGACCACGAATATTGCAAAAAGTCCCGCGCCAACCTTAAGGGCTATAGCTATATTACAAAGAGGGATCATGCCCGCTGAAAATAATTTAAAAGGTTCCCCCTTAGATATAAAATTCAAGAAAAAGTAACCTCCAGTAAAACCCAACAATGCTATTGCCAAAAATAGTATAGCGCCAAGGCTCTCAAAAAATGAGGCGGTTGACTTGGATAATTTCTTAAATGCTACCTCCTTACCATAAGCAAGCATGATATGTATAAAGGATAACGCTATAATGACACCGCCTGCAAATCCGCCTCCTGGCGAAATATGCCCATGGAAAACAATATATATACCATAAAGAAGGATGAGGCCCACCGTAAGACGCGTAATCGTCTTTACGATAAGCGACATACCTTTATCGTGTTCTTTACTCATCCCGTTAGACCTCCAAACCTGCTCATATTCACCCCGCAAGACCAAAACTTATATAATAAATTATCCATAACAGTATTATACATCTCAGATAGATTAAAACTTATGCACCGTATCTGAGGAGGTCTAACGGGACTCATCTTCTTCCTTAATCTCTTGGCCTTCTTTCTTACGGCCTACGCGTCTTACAATTGCCAATACACCTATCACTGCTGTAAATAATATCGTTGCTTCACCTAACGTGTCATATGCCCTGAAATCAAGTATCACCGAAGCAACAAGATTGGTTGCGCCCGTCTTGGCCAGCCCATGCTCCAGATATGTCCTGGAAACCTTCATTATTGGATATCCGAATGTCGGCAAATCCACAAGGCACTTCCTCGCCACAATCAGAAACAGGGCGATAAATGCTGTAACGATGAATGTATTCAGAAACCACCTGCCGGATGTCGAAAACGGAAGGTCTCTTTTTAAGGTTGCCCTGATCAAAATGATAAGGGCCAATATCTCGACGACAAGCTGCGTGATGGCTACGTCGGGGGCCTTTAGTATCAAAAAGACGATCGAAAGGCCTAATCCAACGGCCCCTACCGCCACCACAGAAGAAAGGAGATCCTTTACCTCTATGGCAACTATTGCCCCGATGATCATAAATCCCAATAAAAGATAAAGTTCTAGCATCTCGTTACCTTAGTAATATGTAAAAAAGGGCCGCCATTGCTAAAAGACACCATGCCAAATACGTAGGAAGCACCCCATTATGCATGAAACGCAATATCTTAACAAGCCCTAGCGTTATTTTAGCGCCTACCTCATATAAGTCAAATACCTTTTTCTCGGCTAATTTATAAATGGTCCTCAGGAAACCCAATTCTCCTATAGTGTTGTAGAATTCGGTCCCCGCGATTCTCATCTCAGGCACATCCTGCACCATCTCGCCTCCAACAAAGATATCCGTATTTCTTGTCTTGGAAGCCGTGCCCATCTTATATATTACCACTCCTAATAAAACCCCTACAAGTAATAAAACAGTCGCAAGACCTGCGTTCCACACCCCTGTGAAGGCCACATTCATATTTAGGCTTGGGAAGATAAAAATGTTCAGCGGTATCCTATAAGCAAAAACGCCAAACAGGACACATAGGGCAGCCAATATGACCATTGGTATCCACATCGTCGGCCCTGTCTCTTTAAGATTTCCGTCTTCCGTCTTATGTCTTGAGTTTTTCGAAGGCTGCCCTAAGAAAACGGCATGTACCAACTTCATAAAACTGGCCAGGGTAAGCACGCTGCCAAATAAGGCAGCAACAAGCCATATCACCCAAAGTCGCCCGCCATCTTTCGCTGTTTCTATTATTCCTTGATAAACCATCCATTTTGAAACAAATCCGTTAAATGGTGGAACACCTGAGATAGCCAGCGAAGCGATTAAAAACGTGACAAATGTAACGGGCATGATCCTGGCAAAACCGCCAAGTTTTTCCAAATTCGTTGTCTGGGCCCTTTTCTCTACTGCCCCGGCCCCTAAAAATAAACAGGTCTTATATATCGTATTGTTCAACATGTGAAATAAACCACCGGCTATCCCTATGGGGTTACCTGTCCCTATTCCCAAGACCATGTATCCAACCTGACTAACCGCATGATAGCCCAAAAGCCTTTTTAGGTCATGCTGCACAAGCGCCATCATAACCGCCGCGACAATAGTAAAACTGCCCAATGCCATCAAAAAGGTGTTCATAGCTTGGCTCATCTGAAACACATTCATGGAAATCCTGGCAAGAAAATATATTCCCAGAAGCTTATCTAAAGATGCCGGTAAAAATGCCGCTACGGGCGTAGGGGCATCTTCGGCTGTGTCGGGAATCCATGTGTGGAGGGGCATGGCCCCTGCTTTAGCAAATGCGCCTGCCGCAAGACAAAGATATGCGGCAATAGCTACTTTCGTATTCAACGCTATGCTAATCTTGTCTATATCAAGTGTCCCTGCAATGCGCCATATAAAAGCCAATCCCAGTACCATCAAGGCATCCGCGCCTCCGATGATTATAAATGTCTTCTTGGCTGTCGCCTGAACATGTTCTTTATCTCCAAACCCTATCAATAGATATAGGGTCAGCCCCAGAAATCCCCAAAAGACTATAAAGAGTATAAGGTTGTTGGAAAACACAGCGCCAAGAGCAGCTATTAAGGTAAGTATTATATATAGGTAATAGCGGATTAATCCTTTAACCTTTTGCATAAAACCGAAAGAATAAAGGATTATCAGTCCGGAAAAGAAAGCAATAAATATCCCTACAAAAATAGATAGGCTGTCCAATCTA
>JABMQH010000161.1 GCA_013203355.1 Candidatus Omnitrophota bacterium
AATTCCGGATCTATCTTTTCAAACTGCAGCCCGGCGCCAAATAACGCCTGCCAGTGAAATCTATTCCTCTTGCACCAAACAACCAATGTCTTTATGACAATTTTACCTTCTCTGCCTGGCAGACTTATTTCGATTACGAAACGCTTATGGGGGGAAATATGTTGATCAAGTGGTATGCCAATGCCGCCTTTGCTCAAATCTTTTGTAAGGCAATACCCTTTTCTTTTCCCATTAAGGGATTTGTACTTAACCTCGAGCAGACACTTATACCGCGGGGATCTTCGCCTATTTGCCATCTTTTCCCACCCCTATTATTAGTTATCACACCCAAATATAGTATACCTGATTTTTTTAGGCTTGTCAAGAAAGGCTAGGTAACTTTTTTAACTCCTAACAAATCCTTTTTTTCTGAGGAAACCTTCGTTGATTGGTGAGCTTATCCCTACCTTTTCTCTAGAGTTTAAAACATACTTCCCCAACAAGTCGAACTCAAGATTTATCCGGTTACCCACGTCTTTAAACCCTAGAGTTGTGGTTTTAATTGTATGCGGGATCAAATGAACCGTAAATGTAGTGGCCTCAGCCTTAGCGATTGTTAGGCTTATGCCGTCTAAGGCAATTGATCCCTTTTGTACAATAAATTTCATGTTTTCCCCTGGGATTTCTACTCTAACGTAATAATCCCCTGAAACCTTGCGCTTCTCGACTATCCGCCCGGTACCGTCTACGTGCCCTGTGACAAAATGCCCTCCGATCCTATCTCCCACCTTAAGCGCTCTTTCTAAATTAACTTTATCTGTGAGCTTTAAATAATCTAAGATCGATTTTTTTACTGTTTCGGCCATAATGTCAAAACCGGCTGCGTCAGTTTTTATTGCCGTGATCGTCAGACAAACTCCATTGACGGATATGCTGTTTCCTACTTTTTCGCTTAGAAAAATTTTTGACTTAACCTGAAGATGCAGTAAGCCGGACCTCTTCTCTATTCTCGTAATCGTCCCTAAATCTTCAATTATGCCCGTAAACATCTTGAATAACCCTCTATCAATAAGTCTGTGCCGAACCTTTTATTTTTTAAATCTTTTAAAACTAATGCCTGCCTTATTTTCCTGATGCCCACGCCCTCGACAGATGTAACTGCACCTCTGCCACCGATAATTTTGGGTGCAATAAAAATAAGGAATTTATCTATCAATCTTTCATCGGCAAGATTCCCTATCAGCTCTCCGCCCCCTTCAACTAACACACTTGCAATTTCTTTTTCCCTCAGTTTTCTTAAGAGCTGTTTTAAATCAACCATTCCTTTTTTCTCTTTTAAAACCAAAACCTCGCAGCCGATTTTTTGAAATTTATTTATTTTTGGTTTGGGGGCGCGCTCCGTTGTTGCCATAATAACCTTTGCGGGTGAATCCTTTGTGAATATCCTTGATTTAATCGGTGTCTTTAAACTACAATCGACTATAACCTTTACCGGGTGTTTACCCTCTCTGCCTTTTTGTATAAGCCTGCCGGTTAACAGTGGGTTGTCGCTAATAACTGTCCCCAAACCCACCATAACAGCATCAACCTGCCCTCGCAATTCATGAACATACCGTCTGGACTTCTCATTGGAAATCCATTTTGAGTCCTTAGCCCTTGTGGCGATCTTACCATCCAGGCTTTGGGCCACCTTTGCGATTACAAAAGGTGTTTTTTTAGTAACATATTTTATAAAAACCTCGTTTAGTCTTTTAGCTTCACTCTCTAAAATGCCGATAGTAACAGCTATACCGGCTTTCTTGAGACTTTGAAACCCTTTACCTTTAGTGATGGGACTAGGATCCTGCATTGCGACAACAACCTTCTTTATACCGCTGTTTATTATTGCCTTTGTACAAGGAGGGGTCCTGCCAAAATGGTTGCACGGTTCTAGGTTTACATACAAGGTTGCGCCCTTCGCATCCGCCTTCGCCTCGTTTAGTGCGGCCACTTCCGCATGAGCAAGGCCGGCCTTCTTGTGAAACCCTGTCCCGATAACCCTGTTGCCTTTAACAACAACGGCGCCAACTATCGGATTAGGACTGGTAAGGCCTAATCCCTTTTTAGCAAGCTTAAGGGTTAATCTCATAAAAATTTTATCGTCTCGCATTTTTCAGCTTCTCAACTAATCCGTATGATACAATAATGGATCCCATCAGAATCCTGCCCTTCCCAAACCCATGGCAATCTGAACCACCAGTGATCAACAAATTATGCTTCTCTGCAAGCGTTTCATAATGCCTAACTTTAGCGCGCGCATGCTCGGGGTGATAAACTTCAATACCCCTTAAGCCGTATTCCAGATATTCAAATATGGCGTCATCGTTCAGCATTATGCCGGGATGCGCCAAAACCGGAATACCTTTCGCTCTTATGATCTCCTTAATTGCCTCTTCCGGGGTTAATCCGAACTTGGCTACATAGCAGGGCTTGCCGTCTCCTATATATTTTGTGAAGGCCTCTCTAATCGTCCTTACATAACCTTTCTGCTGCATAACTGTGGCAAGGTGAAGCCGGCCAACAGAACCTGCGCCGCTGGCCCTAAAAACATCTATCGGATATAGGCGTATCCCAACCCCTTTCAGCTTATCCACCATCTCATAGATCCTTTCTTTTCGCTGCTGGCAAAGTTGCTGCAATCTCTCTATAAATGCCTGATCCTGCCAATCGACAAAAAATCCAAGGATGTGAACTTCCCGCCCATGCGTTTCGGCGGTCATCTCTATACCGGGGATTACCTCAACTCTATATTTTTCACTTACCTCTACCGCGGACTTTATCCCAGCGACGACATCGTGGTCACAGATGGCAATACAATCTAAACCGATCTGTGATGCGTACGCCATGACTTCTCGCGGAGAAAAGGTCCCATCGGACAGGGTTGTGTGGACGTGTAAATCAGCGTTTTGTAACATGCGGCCTTTTGGTTTTACAAATCTTGTCTAGAATTCCGTTAACGAACTTTCCGGAATCCTGATCGCCGTATTTTTTTGCAATATCGATCGCCTCATTGATTGAGACCTTGGGCGGGATATCCTGCCTGTACAGCAATTCATAGGTTGCAATCCTTAAAATATTTCTATCCACAACCGCCATTCTCTTAATCTGCCAATTTGTAGCAGCCTCGCCAATCTGTGCATCTATTTCACCTTCGTGTTCGATGATGCCGAGCACAATGCCCTCTGCAAACTCCTTGATGCTCGCTTCGGTTTTATCTTCGCGGTTTTTCCAGAAATCCGCAAGACAGTCTTTTACATCATTCTTTGTTATATCTGTTTGATATAGGATCTGGAGCGTGAATTCCCGAGCCTTTGTGCGTTTTCGCATTTAAACTTTCTTGTATAAATTCGCTAATTCGATTGCAGTCAAAGCGGCATCTCTGCCTTTGTTGCCGTCTTTCGTACCTGCGCGCTCTATCGCCTGCTCAAGTGTATCGGCTGTAATAACACCAAAGACGCACGGTATGCCGGTATCCAGAGAAACCTTCGCGACACCCTTGGCGGCCTCACTCGCGATATAGTCAAAATGCGGCGTTGAGCCACGTATAACCGTCCCTAAACAAATTACGGCATCATATTTTTTTGACTTCGCCATTCTCTGGGCCACATACGGTATCTCAAAGGCACCGGGTACCCAGACCGTTTCAATAGTAGCTTCTGATACACCATGCCTGGTAAGCGTATCGCAGGCGCCTTCCAGGAGTTGTGAAGTAATAAACTCATTGAATCTTGAGGCTACGATCCCCAGCTTTATTCCTTTTCCGATCAATTCTGCTTTGATGGTCTTCATATTAAGACTCCCTCTCTTTCCCTAAAATAGGTACTTTATCCTCTTCCAATTTCCGTTCAAAATCGCCTTTTTCCCATTGATTGCCTTTTACATAATCCAGCAACATTTGTTTATCGTGGGGGCTTATATACATAAATTGTAACCCAGCGCTATACTTGGATTTCCAATGTTCAGAATTCCTCCTAGACCAAACAACCTTGGCGGTGGCAGGTATTGTTTTTTGCGCGTCCCCACGTAAGGCTATTGTAATATTCACTTCTTCTCCATTGGGAATCTTTCCGTCTGACGGAAGCCCTATACCGCCTTCGCTGAGATCCTTTGTTAGCGAATAACCGGTTATTTGACTTTTCTTGGCAATATATTTTGTACTGAGCAAACTTTCAATCCTATCGAATTTACGTCTCTCTCTTCCCATACCCCCTCCTTATAACTATTTTTTAAATTTTCAGGAAATGACCCAGTTTCTCCTTTTTGACCTTAAGGTATTTTGTATTTACATCTGTTAATCCTATTTCCAGCGGAACTCTTTCGGAAATATTCAGCCCGTATCCGGAAAGGCCGATAATTTTATGTGGATTGTTTGTCAGTAATCTGATATTTTTTATACCTAAATCAACAAGGATTTGGGCACCAATGCCGTAATCCCGTAAATCGGCCTTAAAGCCAAGGGCGATATT
This sequence comes from Candidatus Omnitrophota bacterium, assembly GCA_013203355.1. Lineage (GTDB taxonomy): Bacteria > Omnitrophota > Gorgyraeia > JABMQH01 > JABMQH01 > JABMQH01. The sequence continues at coordinate 4,485 of JABMQH010000161.1, forward strand.
CGCCTCAACAGTATCAAGGCCATGGTCCTGAAGTGCGTAGGCCTTTAATTTATTAACCAGGCCTATCCCGCGGCCTTCCTGATTCATGTACAAAATTACTCCCTTCTTGTGCGCCTGGACTATCTCCATAGCCTTGTCGAGCTGGCCTCCACAATCACACCTTAAAGAACCAAATACATCGCCGGTAAGACACTGGGAATGAACCCTAACAAGCACATCACCATTGGATATATCGCCTTTAACTAATGCAAGGTGGTGGCTATTGTCAATCTTTGAAACATATACGATCAATTTAAATTCGCCATGCCTGGTCGGGATTATAGTCTCAGTGATTTGCTCAACCAACTTCTCTGTGTTTCTTCGATATTCAATAAGAGCGGCTATTGTGCATATCTTTAGATTATTACGTTTGCCAAATTCGATAAGCTGCGGGGTCCTCGCCATCGTGCCATCATCATTCATGATCTCACAAATTACGCCAATAGGCGCAAGGCCCGCGAGCTTAACTAGATCAACGCATGCCTCTGTATGTCCTGCCCTGACCAAAACCCCTCCTTCCTGAGCCTTTAAAGGAAAGGTATGTCCCGGCTTTATAAAATCGTCTGCCTTTGTGTTCGGATCAGATAAAATCTTTACAGTATGCGCCCTGTCATACGCAGAGATCCCTGTACTTATCCCCTGTTTTGCATCTACAGAGATGACCCAGGCGGTTTTATACGGGTCGCGCTGAGAAGCAGATAATTGGTAAAGCTCTAGTTCGTTCAGCCGCTTTTCTTCCATTGGTACGCAAATCAACCCGCGGCCATGCTTAGCCATAAAGTTTATGTTTTCGGCCGTAACAAATGAAGCAGCCATGATTAGATCGCCTTCATTCTCGCGATCCTCATCGTCTATAACTACAACAATCCTCCCTGATTTTATGTCATCTATAACTTCTTCTATGTTATTAAACCGCATCTTGTCTCCTATTTTATTTATTACTAAAAATAACTAACCCCGAAAAGTATCTCTTCGGGGTTAGTGTCTATATTTATTCTGATCTTCTTCCATCCGGACTTTACCGTCGGTGCTGGAATCTCACCAACTCTATCCCGATTATTTGGGATTCGCGGACTATACCGCCGATCGAGGAATTGCACCTCACCCCGAAGATTTCGTTCATATTATATCAGCGAAGCATACCTCTGTCAATACAATTTCGCCCGGCGGCGTTCTTTGAACGCGGAAAGCAGGCGTATGAATTCTTCCCAATCATTGCTTTTCAATCGCGCTTCATCCAAAGAGATTATCCCCTTTGCATACAGATCGGCCAATGACTGGTTCATTGTCCTCATGTTATACTGGCCGCCTATTTGAATGAAGGAACGAATTTGCGATAAATCATTCTCCCGGATAAGATTTCTTATAGAGTGATTACAATTCAAGATCTCACAGGCCAGGACGCGTCCGTTCCTATCAGCCCGAGGTAAAAGCTGCTGAACAACGATGCCCTGCAGGATCAGGGAAAGTTTTACCCGGATCTCACATTGATGATTAAATGGGAAAACGTCTACAATCCTATTTATTGAATGAACCGCATCCTGCGTATGAAGGGTGCTCAGAACCAGGTGCCCGGTCTCCGCCAAAGTAAGTGCTGCCCGAACTGTATCCAGATCCCGCATTTCTCCCAAGAATATGATATTCGGATCCTGTCGCACAACACTTTTAAGCGCCTCTTTAAATGACAGTGTATCCTTGCCTATTTCTCTTTGCCGGATGAGGCTCTTCTTGGACTTGAAAACATATTCTATAGGGTCTTCGATTGTAATTATATTCACAGACCGTGTAATGTTGATGTATTCCAGCATTGCGGCTAAGGTTGTGGACTTACCACACCCTGCCGGGCCCGTTACCAAAACAAGTCCGCTTGGTTTCGAAGCGAAATCGGCTAAAACTGACGGGGCTCCCAGCATTTCAAAGCTGGGGACCTGTAAAGGCAACGCCCTTACGCTGACTCCCACTGAATCCCTTTGCCAATGCAAATTTATCCTATACCTGCTTATATCGCCTATCTCAAAAGATTTGTCTAAATTCTTGTTTTTCTCGAAACGTTTAATCTCCTCATGAGTTAAAATACCATAAACCAAATTTTTGATTGTATCTGGGGATAAGGGTTTTAGCTTTACAGAAACAAGCCCCCCGTTAATCCGAAGCTGCGGGGGGACGCCTGTAATTAAATGCAAGTCAGATGCATTCTGCTTTACCATGAAAATAAGCCATTTTCTAAAATCAGGTATGTCTAAATCGCCTATCTCGTGTAAGAGCTTTATATCGTGGGTGGCGGAGGGAATTTCAT
>JABMQH010000162.1 GCA_013203355.1 Candidatus Omnitrophota bacterium
ATTGAGGGATTGACTTGGTCTTGTCCGGGAATGCTCTGTTTTTTGCCATTTTTTTGATCAACCGGCTTTGGGTTGTTTCTGACTTTGAAAAGTATATACCCTATTAATAAATATGCGCCAATCAAAATTATGCAAGCGATAATAATATTCGACATAGCTTAATGGGCTATCCCCTTTTTCTAAAATTAAGGCTGAGCCTTTTTAAATCCGCGTCAACCATCATTTTTACCAACCCTTCAAATTTCACAGTTGGCTTCCATTTTAGCCTCTTTTTGGCCCTGCTGAAATCTCCTTTAAGGATATTAACCTCCGCGGGTCGATAAAAACTCTTATCTATGATTGTATATTTTTTCCAGTTAAGCCCTGCGCAATCAAACGCTAACTTAACAAATTCCTTAACCGAATGGGTTTCGCCGGTAGCAATGACATAGTCTTCGGGTTTGGCCTTTTGAAGCATAAGCCACATTGCCTTTACATAATCTTCGGCAAATCCCCAATCCCTTTTTGCATCTAGATTTCCCAACTTCAGTTCTTTAGCGCGCCCCAGCTTTATATTAGCAACAGCATTGCTTATCTTACGAGTCACGAATTCAAAACCTCTCCTCGGCGACTCATGGTTAAAACATATTCCGCTACATGCAAAAAGGTTATATGCCTCACGGTAATTGCGGGTTAAATCGAAGCCGGCTACCTTTGAGATACCGTAAGGTGACCGAGGATAGAAAGATGTGTTCTCATTTTGTGGCGTCTCTTTGGCATGCCCGAACATCTCACTTGATGCCGCAAAATAGATCTTACACTTTGGTGCCTTCTCTTTAAGAGCAGATAAAAGGAAATGCGTTCCGTTGATATTGGTATTAAGGGTGGAGAATTCGTCTTGGAAGGAATAGCTTACAAAACTCTGAGCTGCCAAATGGTAACATTCATCTGGCTTTATTTTTTCTACCGCCTTAAATAGACTGGCATAACTTTCCAGCGACCCCGGATGTACGGTTATCTTTTCTAAAATATGCCTTATCCTCCAAAGACGATACTCGGGGTCTTCGATAGCTACTCTTCTAACTATCCCATGGATCTCATACCCTTTACTCAAAAGGAATTCTGCTAAATACGAACCGTCTTGACCTGCGATCCCCGTGATAAGTGCTTTCTTTTTCATAAAAACCCTCCTTTAAAAAACTCGCCTTTTAGTCGCAACTTTGCGTGTGTTGGACAGGTTTCTACTTAGCCACGATTTGTGGTTTGGAACCTGTCCAAATTGTTAACTTTGGCCGCTACTTTTCTTTTTTAAAATCTAAAATGTGGCCGATTACTTTTTTCCCGGCTCTTGCGAAATACTTTAAATCACCAACATCCCTGATATTGGCCACCTTATGAAATAAAAACTCCGGATTCAGGCTTACTTTATAAATCCCCTGCACTAATTCTCGGAGTTCTGTATGGTCCATGGGAACCTTCATTACCGGTTCTTTCATATCATACCGGCTCCAATCCTCGGTATTCAACCAGCCGTTGTGCTTGCATTCATCGAATAAAGGTGAACCGGGGTAAGGTATAATTATAGTTGCCTGAACCGTATAGGCTAAACCTTTTTTTAATAAATATGAACCAAATCTAAGCGTTTCCTTCGCATCGTTATAGGTCTCCCAGGGATAACCAAACATAATCGTTATATGCGGGTATAATCCCGCAGCCCGTGCCTCTTTGCAATCTTTAATTATATCTTCTACTTTTAAATTCTTTTTTAGTCTATTTAGCGTTTTTTGATTTGCCGACTCTAAACCAAACAGCAATAATCTAAAATTCGCCTTTTTCATCAGGCTAAACTGTTCCTTGAGAATGCTTCCGAATCTCATATTGCAATCAAAATAAATTTTCCTATTATAGCCCTTATCTATCATTCCATTACAGAACTCGTTTAGCCAATTCCCCACAGGGAATGTACCGGTATCATCCATGATTTCGCGAACCTTGTATTCCTTAATAATCAAACCGATTTCATTAAGAACATTTTCGACATTTCGTACTCGGAATTGAGGATACAGGGTTGGCCAAGAACAAAAGGTGCACTTCCCCCACCAGCAATCCCTTCCAGACATTATGTAGGCCCCCGGCGTCCTCTTGTAATTGCCGTTTTTATAAGCGTAGAGTTTCCAGTTCGTAAGATCCCGATCTATACGAGGAAGATCATTCAGCTGGTGGTTTAGCTTAAATCTACCTGTATTTTTCACTTCACCGTTTTGTCGATACCAGATGCCGGGCTCTAAATTGGTTGATAGTTTATAGTTCGTGGTTGATGGATGGTTTCTCAATTCTGTGCATAAATTTAGTAGCAAAAAATCATAGTCACCCCCGGTTAAAACAAAATCAACCTCTGATTTTCCAAAAGACTCTTCCGGGAGGGCCGTCACATGATCCCCTACCAATACGATTATCGGCTGATAATCGCTGGATGCAAGAAGCTTTATATCGTCTATTATCTTCCAATGCTGCTGTATAACGGGCGTCTTTGTTTCAAAGGCGATGAGATCGGGTTTCTCTCTTTTTATAAAGCTCAGGAATTTCTCATAGCTCCACCCTTGCGCGATACAATCGTTCCATATTACTTCAAAACCTGCTTCTTTTAGTATTGTCGCTGCATATGCCGGCACCACAGGATATATGTATGTAGGGTCTTTAAACCATTGAAATTGCCGATTCTGCGACAAAAGCGGGGTGCCTTTACCTTCTAACGGAGGATAGGAAATTATAACCTTAAACTTTCTCTTCACTCTTCGGTCAACTTTCTTGAAAGCAGTCCTTTAATAAAATAAATACCGTAAGCCAGATGAGTAAGGATATTTAGGAAAAATACCCGGAATTTTAATGCCCGGTTACCATTTTTTGATGAATAGCTAAGGTTCAAAATTAAATATACGCCAATAACCCCAAAATAGAGGAATCTCATCACAGGCATAAAAATTGCGAGGGCCCCGCCAATCGCCAGACCTAAGACAAAAAAGCTTGGGACAAAATACGAAAACCTTAGCGAGGTTGCCGGAAATCTCTTTACAAAACAGCCCCTGTGCAAAGCATAACTTTCGACCTGTTTCAAGTGCAGGTCGTACGAGGGCCTTCTGTGATGATATACCAAAACACCGGGATCATATATTATTTTTTTCATTAACTCTTTTGTTATCTTGTAGCATAGCACGGTATCTTCTCCCGGCCAGAAATTTGTATCAAAACCACCTATTTGTTTGAATACATCTTTCCTGATTAAAAAATTGCAGGAAGGAAAATCATCGACTTCGCGTCTTGACCCTGTCGGTACATAACGCATACTATAAGCGCCGCTAACGAAACTTAAGGAAAATACAGTACCGCTTACCGTTTGTGCCAAACTATCATTTTCTGGCGTGACTGCAGGCCCACAGACAGCCGCTACCTCTTTGTTGTCAAAATTGCTTATTGCATTCTTAAGCCAGTCCTTCTTAGGGAAGGTATCATCGTCCAAAAATGCCAGGATCTCTCCTCTGCACTGATCAACAACCATATCTCTTTTTTTGGCAGGCCCGATGTGTCCCGTTGGTATAATGCGCACCTTGTCTCCATAAGGCAAAGTAATAGCCTCATCCGGCAATACAATGACCTCAAAATTCGGATAGTCCAAATTAAGGCATGCCTCTATGCACTCGCGTAAATATTTGTTGTCGCCTTTTACTGGAACTACAATCGATATCGTCATTTGTGTCTTTCTAATCCATAAACAAACTTTTCAGCCGTCATAGTATTGCAGGACATATATCCTGTACCAGATCGCCATTGTATCCCACCAGGTATCCCAAATCGTTTTTATGCCGACTCTTCGCCATGTACCCCTTTTAAAATTCATAACTACAGGCGCCTCCGCAACCTTATAACCGAAGTGATGGGCCAAAACCAAGATCTCTAGATCATAGGCAAATTTCCTAACCAAGATTTTACGGAAAACTTTTTCAAGCACTTCTCTTTTAAAAAGTTTAAGCCCTGTCTGGGTATCCCGTATAGGTAAGCCAAACATAACCTTCACAAAAAAGAAGTATACTGCACTCACAATACGCCTGTGCTGCGGATAGTCCAGTCGGGAATTAGGATGTCTTTTAGAGCCTATTACCACATCTACTTCATCTAACCTCATGATATCAAAGAATGTCTGAAGCTGGATGGGGTGCAAATCCATATCTGAATCTAAAAATACGACATATTCGCCTTTTGTGCATCTAAAACCCTTTTTAAGGGCTCTGCCTTTCCCGTAATTCTCTTTATTTTGTACGACTGCTATATGTTTAAATACATTGGCTGCCCTTTGAATCTCCTCCAAGGTATTGTCTTTACTCCCGTCATCTACGGCAATAATTTCATACTCACATCCAAATTCTTCAAAAGTTCTAACTGTTTCTTGGATGTTATTGAAGATATGCCCGCCTTCATTGTATGCGGGCATGATTACCGATATGGCCTTATTTAAAAATTCCACAGTTCTCTCCTTTTCAATACCGCATCGCTGATCTTAAATTCAAACTAAACAAGATTATTGAATTCGCCAGCAAGGTAAGCAAAACTTGTGTTAATGAAATATGGAAAAACGAAATAACCAAAATTTGCAGCAGGCTGAATAGGACTAAACTTTTTAAAAACATAAATTTTGAGACTGATAACTGATACAACAACAAAACAACTAACAGCGCAAAAAAAGGCATTGTTATGCTAAACAGCCGCCCTAAGAAAATTATCTCGCTATTAACCTTTCCTGTCAAAACCCCCAAAACGAACTCCGGAAAAATATTGTAAAATCCTAGCACGAATAGACATAAAATCGCAGTATACTTAAGGGCCTTTATCAAGACCACTTTCGGATCTTTTTGCTGGGCATTGAGCCCTGAGGCACGGGGTAATATAACTATGTAAATGGCACTGGGTATATAAAGCACTATCTTGCCTATTAATTGAGCTACGGAATAATAACCGGCCTCCATAGGTGGAAAGAAATGTTTAACCAAGATCACGTCCACATTTGTAAGCAATGCAATGCATCCAAATGTTATGATCGATGGAATAACAAATCTATATTTTTCTTTTAAATTAATATCCATCGCTTTCTCGTCTAAATAAAAAATTTTCTTTAATGGAAAAAAGGTTACTAGCAGTCCAATGATTACGGCCACTAGATATGCCCCAAGGGCCCCCAATAAATCCCATCCTATGCGTATAAATAAAAAAGCCAATACCAATTTAAGTACGCCGCTTACTATACTACTTGCGCTGAACCACACAAATCTTTCGAACCCCTGTAGACCTCCAAGCGTGCCCGTCAAAAGAATGGTAGCAAACAGCATACCCCCAAGAAAATAGACCGGCACGATTGAATCCAAGTGAAGGTATCCTTTAATAACAGGCGCCAAAATCAGATATGCCGCCAAGAAAGAAAGCGCAATGAAAAACATGTGCCTTAATAGGCGCGAGAGCAGGAAATCGGCTTTCTTGCGCTGCCCTATATTATTGTAGTGAGATACAAATTTTGCAATCATCGTCGATAAAGACACCAACGGTAACGAAAAGATGACAAACGTCGACAAAAGTGAATTAAATATACCATAGCCCGCAATACTTAGATTTCTTACTACCAATACCTGGTAAAATAGATTTGCAAAACTCACGATCGAAGTACTAAAAAACATCAAAACATTATTTTTCAGAAATTTATCTTTAAAAATCATTAAATAAGTCCTTGTTCTCTTTTATCCATTTAAAAAGCAGGTTTATACCTTTTTTAACGCCTACCTTCGGAGTCCAGTCAAAATCTTTTTTGGCGAGCCTTATATCGCTTATATAAATCCTCTGGTCGGCAGGCCGCCAATCCCTAAACTTGCTCTTAACCTTCTTATTTGAAGAGTCCTCTAGTAAATCAATAAATTCCAAAAGGGAAACGGAATTGTATTTCCCCCCACCGATGTTATAGCTCTTCCCGTTGGTTTTGTTTATATTTCTATAAACCTTAATAAAAGCGTCTATTAAATCATCGATATACAAAATATCCCTTACCTGCTTTCCGTCCCCATAGATAGTAATCTTCTTCTTCAAAACTGATGCGATAATAAAATGTGCAGCCCAGCCTTGATCCTCAACTCCAAACTGCCGTGGGCCATATATACAGCTCTGGCGAAAATTTACCGTTTTTATTCCATAAATCTTAGAATAATCCAATATATACTGTTCGGCCGCACCTTTTGAGCACCCATACGGTGAACAGAAGCTTATCGACTCCCTCTCGGAAATACCATAAGGAAGCTGTTTATACTGATATCTTTTCTGCCCTTCCTTTACCTTTATGGATTCCATGCCCCCATACACCTTATTGGTTGAAGCATTTATAATTACAGGCCTAACCTTAGACACCCTTATCGCCTCCAATAGGTTAAGTGTGCCAAGGGCGTTAATCTCAAAATCCTCTCTTGGGGACACCACAGAAGTAGTAACCGCCACCTGTGCGGCCATATGCAAAACTAAATCTATTTTTCCGAAATTTTTGAATAGCGCATTCACAGAATTTCTGCTTCGGATATCACCTTTTACAAAAATCAAGTGCCCGTTTTGCTTTTTTAACCAGTTTAAATTTTTATCAGTTCCCTTCCGGCTCAGGTTATCAAAAACGATGACCTCATCCCCTCGTTCTAAGAACCTCTTTGCCGCATTGCACCCTATAAAACCGGCGCCGCCTGTTATTAAAACCTTATTCATAATAATCCCCTTCTTGTTAATTCGGATCTGGCCTTGTCAAATCCGTCTTTTGCGCGCTCTGTTTTAGACCATTCTATGAACTCCTCCATCCCATCCTGGAAATTTACCTTTGGCTTGAATCCTAATTGTCTTCTTATCTTCCCCATATCTGCAAAACAGTGTCGGACATCCCCTTTTCTATACTGGTCTGTCACCTGCGGCTTTATCGACTTTCCGTAAAGCCTGCTTAGGACCTCCGCTATTCCCTTTATTGAAAGAGGACTGCCGCTACCGACATTAAAACTTTGATAATCGGCCTTTTTGCTACGCATTGTCAGGATATTGGCCTCCACCACATCGTGAACCGATATAAAATCCCTTGTCTGCAATCCATCTTCGTAAACTACGGGGGGATGGTTGTTTTTTATCCTGCTAAGAAAAATTGCGCAAACCCCCGTGTAGGGATTAGAAAGGGCCTGTCTTGGACCATATACATTGAAGAATCGCAACGACGCAGTTGGTATGTTATAAGTCCGTCCTATGTTTAAAACCATATCCTCTTGGACCTTCTTCGTAATCGCATAGATCGAATTACATTGCTGTTCATGCTCTTCCCTGATTGCAACAGGCTTAACCACGCTATCGCAATTTTGGCACTCGGGTTCCCACTGTTTTTTCTTTAACTGCTTTTCCTGTCGAAGACCTGGTCTTACATCGCCGCATTTACCGCATCTATACAGTCCCTCTCCGTAGCTACTCATGGATGCAGCGACTATGACCTTCTTAACCTTATTTTTTGTATTAACTAAAATATCGAGGAGGTTTGAAGTCCCGCCAATTGTTACATCCGTATATTTCTTTATCAAATATTGCGACTGCCCTACTCCTACGCAAGCGGCAAAATGAAACACCGCCTCAATACCTTTGGTAGATCTTTTCAACGCATTGTAATCTCTTATATCGCCTTTTATGAACTCCGCCTCTTTGTTGATGTACTTTGGCAGGCGGCCGCCGGCGTGCACCTGAGGGTCTAGGTTGTCCAGTATCCTTACGTCATGCCCAAGCTTCACCAATCGGTCTGTTATAAATGACCCAATAAATCCTGCGCCACCAGTGACTAATACGCGCATATGAATTCTCCTTTTCCCTAAGTGTCCCTAAAAAAACTCCGAAAAAAACTAATTTAAACGTTATTGACCTTGATCCCGCGGTGCTTATTAAGCTCTCGCTTTATAAAACCCTTTTTTTCGAGAACGAGGAGCTTATCAACTGTAGCCTTGTAAGAGGCCATGCTGCATTCCGCTTGAATCTCGCGGATGAATGGAGATATATTGTTCCTCTCGATATAGCCCTTGATATAGTCAAAGACCGCACTTTGTTTACTTGTTAAGTTCATCGCTTTCATACAACCTCCTCTTTGTTATTCTTGACTCAGCTCTTTTTTAACCTGTATTATTTTTGAAACCTCCCTAAAAGAAATATTGGTCCTGTTACAAATTTCATAGGCCTCCGCAAGCCTTTTTTTACTTGAAAGGGGTATTGCGACCAGCAATTCATCAATCTTATGTTTATAAATCAGTTTTTCCAAGTTGTCGCCTTTACCCAAAACTCTTACCCCGTGAATCACCCTGTCCAATTTTGCTCCATCATCATCTACGAAACCTATTGCCTTGTAGCCAAGGGTCCTATTCTGTCTGACTTCGCGCAATGTCAATTCTCCCGAATCGCCGGCACCAAAAATCAAAACACGCTTTCCGCCCAGCCTGATATTTGCAAAGAATTCTTTGTAAAAACGGAACAGTATCCGCACTCCACTTACAGAGACAAGCGTAATAAGCCAGTCAATGACAAAAATGGTCCGGGAATAATGCTCGAACCTAAACAGAAAAACAAGCGCAAATACAGATAAGATCGAACCTAGTGAAGCGGCTTTAAAAATAG
>JABMQH010000163.1 GCA_013203355.1 Candidatus Omnitrophota bacterium
CCTGGAGACAACAGACGACGGACAGGGCAAAATAAGACAATTTTTTCGCCAAAGGAACCTGGATACGCTAGGCGTAAAAGGGCCAGCGATCATCATAATAATTTATGTGACACTTTATTTATTAGTTTCTTCATTTGTTCAGACTAAAATAGAGGCAGATATTCCGTTCGGAGGGCTTCTTTCCTTAACATTCGGAGTATCTATAATAGCCTGGGCTGTCGTGCAGTTGCCGATATCAGTTTTGAGGAGAACAAGCCTGAAAGAGAAGGATTGCCTTGCACATGTTCTTCTTGATATCGGAAAAACAATCCTGATTTTTCTGATAGGGATGGCAATAATTTCATGTGTGACAAATTTTTGGTTTGGTATGTAGCTACAGTATAAATTCCTTTTATTAGTCCCAAACCTGCCCTATGCCTATTGTATTATAATTATTAAATCTCCTCCAAACTATAATATAATAATATAGGCTTGCTTTTTCATGATTTTATGCTAATATAGTAAAATCTTAAGAAAGTATGCCGGCGTAGCTCAGTCTGGCAGAGCAAGCGGCTCATACCCGCTGCGTCACTGGTTCAAATCCAGTCGCCGGTACCAAAAGAAAATGCTATTAGAAAAAGTAAAAGAGACAATCAACTGTTTTAATATGCTGGCGCGGCATGATAAAATCATAATAGGCGTTTCAGGAGGCCCTGATTCTATGGCCCTTCTTTATGTTTTGAATGCGCTCAAGAAAGAATTTGATTTGAGCTTGGTTATAGCGCACCTAAATCACATGATTAGAAAAGGGGACGCTGAAAGAGATGCCAGGTTTGTAAAAAGATGTGCCGAAAAGCTAAAGTTGCCAGTTGTAATAGAGTCGGAAGATATCACGAAGATCGCAAAGGAATCCAAGGCTTCCGTTGAAGAAGCAGCCAGGATGGTTAGGTACGACTTTTATCAACGGGCTGCGAGGCAATTTGAGGCAGACAAGATTGCCCTTGGGCATACAGCAGACGATCAGGCAGAAACGGTTTTAATGAGAATGATTCGGGGGTCAGGCCTTTTAGGCTTAAGCGGGATCCCGCCCGTACGGAACCTTAAACGCCAGGCCATCATAAGGCCCCTGATCGATGTTTCAAAGGATGAGATTAAGAAATTCCTTAAACAGGGTAAGATCTCGTTTAGAAAAGATATAACGAATACCCAATCAATATATTTTCGGAATAAGATAAGGCAACAGCTGATACCATTTTTAAAAAGAGAATTTAACCCCGAGATTAAAAAGATATTAAAGGAAACAGGTAAGAACTTGCGGGTTGATTATGATTATCTTTTAAAATGTGCAAAAGCCCGATTTAAAAAATATGGTTCATGTACAGCTAAAAGGATAAAGATCGATACCGCATTTTTAAATGAAGACATAGCTATCCAAAGGATGATTATCAGGGAGGCTATAAAAATGATCAAAGGCAATCTGAATTCGATTACCTACGGTCACTGGGAAGATTTAAATAGAATGCTTAAAAAGAGCGAAGGGTGGTCGCTGGATTTACCCGGAGGGGTTGTAGTCAGAAGGATGAAAGATAGTTTGGTGTTTTTAAAAGGAAGAACCGAAATAAACAATAACTCACCGGCCGTCCGATATAGCTTAAAGATACCGGGTAGGACAAAAATCCTTGAGGTTAACAAAACCATAAAGGCCGATTTTGTCAAAAAACCCAAAGAGCTTAAATTCAAAAAATTTCAGAATAAGGAGTATTTCGATTTTGAGAAATTGAAGCTACCGCTTTCGATAAGGTTCAAAAAAAGCAAAGATAGAATTAAGCCACTGGGTATGCAGCGGCATAAAAGGCTTAAGCAGCTTTTTATAGATGAGAAGATTCCCGCCGAAAGGAGGAGAAGTATGCCGTTAGCTATTTCGGGCAATAAGATTATATGGGTTTGCGGTGTCAAGAGGTCCGATTACGCAAAGATAACCGATGAAACGAAAAGGATCCTTAATCTAAAAATTGAATGAGAACAAAAAATAATAGAAAACAACACAGGAAAAAAGCAGTAACGTTAACAGAGATGATGGTCGTAGTCGCCATAGTAGCGATGCTATCTTCGGTAGCGTTTATGAATATACGAAACCATAGACTAAAGGCACAAAAGTATATATGCTTATCGCATTTGAGGAATATAGAAAACAATATCTCGCTATGGGCCATAAATAATGCGTCATCTGCCGATTTCCCAGTTCAAATGGGTGATTTGATTCCAGGCTATATAAGATCGACACCATATTGCCCACTAGATCCCAGCAGGGAGGGGTACACAGTAACTACAGTTTCAGCAAGACCTCTATGTTCGCGAGACCCAACGAATCACGCTTTTGATTAAATATCTTGCATTATTATCTTGAGGTTGATAATATATAAATCTGATTATGGACAAGAAACCGTTGAATAAAAAAAACGAGCCGCCCTTAGAAAAACCTCCGCAAAAGAACGGGAGGAATCTGGTCATTTGGGTTCTGGTATTTCTGGGTATTATATATGTCTTCCAGGTAGGGCCTCAATCTCTTGGGAAAACTCCAGCACCATTGACGTATGGGAGCTTTTATGAAATCCTATCCAAGAATGCAGAGACCCGCGCAATAAGATCGGCGGAGATGAGCGCAACAATTGTCAGAGGCGAGTTGTCCGATGGCTCTCAATTCATCGTAAATCTTCCGGATGACGACAAGGACTCTGTGAAGCTATTGCGTGAAACCGTGAAGGGGTTTGATGTAAAGCCACCAAGGACATTACTGGTAAATTTGTTCATTTCCTTCGGGCCGCTGTTACTTTTTATCGTATTCCTGTGGTATATGTATCGGGGGGCTGGCCAGGTCGGAGGACGCATATGGTCATTCGGAAAATCTCGTGCAAAGCTTATCTCCAGCGATAAAATGAAGGTAACGTATGACGATGTAGCGGGTGTGGATGAGGCAAAAGAGGAACTCAAAGAGGTTATAGAGTTTTTAAAAGACCCTAAAAAATTCCAGCGGTTAGGCGGCAAGATTCCAAAAGGTGTTTTGTTATTAGGCCCACCTGGGTGCGGGAAGACTTTGTTGGCGAAGGCGGTCGCAGGAGAAGCGGGAGTAACATTCTTAAACATTTCAGGATCCGATTTTGTTGAGATGTTTGTAGGCGTTGGAGCCTCAAGGGTGAGAGATTTATTTGAGCAGGCAAAACGCGTCGCAAAACAAGGCGGGAAGGGATCCGTAATCTTTATTGATGAGATTGATGCGGTTGGAAGGCAGCGCTTTGCAGGTATAGGAGGCGGCCACGATGAAAGGGAACAGACATTAAATGCACTTTTGGTTGAGATGGATGGGTTTGATACGCAGGAAGGAGTAATATTAATTGCCGCAACTAATAGACCGGATGTTTTGGATCCCGCACTATTAAGGCCGGGTAGATTTGACCGGCAGATTGTAGTTAGTAGGCCTGATATCATAGGGCGCGAGGCGATATTAAAGGTGCATGTGAAAAATATAAAGTTGGCAAAAGGCATAGACCTGAGATCTATTGCCAGACAAACCTCAGGTTTCTCGGGAGCTGATTTGGCAAATTTGGTAAATGAGGCCGCCCTATTAGCTGCGCGTACAAATAAGCAAGCGGTTGGGATCGAAGAATTAGAGTCTGCGATCGAAAGGGTTATCGCAGGCCCGGAGAAGAGGACCCGCGTGATAAGCGATTATGAGAAATCAATCGTTGCTTATCATGAATCAGGGCACGCGCTTTTAGCAATTATTATACCGGGGGCTGACCCCTTGCACAAGGTTTCAATAATTCCTCGAGGAATGGCGTTAGGATATACGATGCGGCTTCCCTTAGAGGACAGGTATATAATGACAAAGTCTGAATTGATGGGTAAGTTAGCGGGTCTTTTGGGCGGCCGGGCGGCCGAAGAGGCGATGTCCAAAGAAATAACAACAGGTGCGGAGAAGGACTTAGAGGTCGCGACTGCGATCGCCAGGCGCATGGTTTGTGAATTTGGTATGAGTGAAAAATTAGGGCACCTCACATTTGGTAGGCGGCAGGAACAGGTATTCTTGGGCAGGGATATAGGCGAAGAAAAGAATTATAGCGATCAGACCGCGCTTGTGATTGATCAGGAAATCAGGAAAATAGTAGATGAGGCCTACGATCGCGCAAAGGGTGAGCTGCTGAAAAATAAAGAAAAGCTAATACTTTTAGCTAAAACGCTTTTGGAAAAAGAAGTAATGGACGATGAAGAGGTAAAGAAAATTTTAGGGTTTGATGAAGATGAGCGTAAAACTAAGTCAGCCTGAAAAGACCCTCTTTTTTAGGGGCTACGAGTTGGATCTTTCCAAAAAGACCCACTTGATGGGTGTGTTAAATATTACCCCGGATTCGTTTTCCGACGGCGGTTTGTTCTTCGATAAGGATAGCGCTGTAGAGCGGGGAATTAAAATTGAAAAAGAGGGAGCTGATATTATTGATATCGGCGGGGAATCTACAAGGCCGGGTTCCGTATCTGTTTCCGTAGATGAAGAATTAAGGCGAGTAATTCCTGTAGTCGAAGCCCTTGCACCACGTGTTTCTTGCCCTATATCAATTGATACAAATAAACCCCGCGTTGCAGAAGAGGCGATCAAAGCAGGTGCCTCGATAATAAATAATGTAATGGGCACAGATCTTGATAGAAGAATGGCTGCTGTCGCAGCTAAGTCCGGTGCCCCGATTATCCTGATGCACATCAAGGGTAAGCCGAGGACTATGCAGGACAGCCCTATTTATGAGGATTTAGTTGGCGAGATAATATCCGATCTGAAAAACTCAATTGCGATTGCCGAAGATTGCGGCGTAGACCCGAAGAAGATTATAATTGACCCTGGCATAGGATTTGGAAAGACCCTTCAGCATAATTTGGAGATCCTCAAAAAATTGGAAGCCTTTACAGTGCTAGGCAAACCAATATTGGTAGGACCGTCACGAAAGTCCTTTATTGGCGCTGTTCTTGATATCAAGATGCCGAATAAGTGTTTGATGGGCACTGCCGCAGCAGCAGCGATTGCCATTGCTAACGGCGCTGATATTATTAGGGTCCATGATATAAAGGAAATGGTACAGGTGAGTAAACTAACCGATGCGGTGTGGAAGAGATGATATACTTTATATTATTTTTAAAAATTGCTGTTGAGATCACAATACTTTGGTGGGTTATTTATGCAATCCTCCTTTTCATTAAAGGGACAAGAGCCGCTCAACTTTTAAAAGGGCTTATAGTCGTTGTAATACTGTTTTTTGCCGCAGAGAGACTAGGCCTGACCGCTGTCAGCTGGATACTAACAAAGGTCCTTGCGATTTCAGTACTGGCATTTCTTATAATATTTCAACCGGAAATTAGACGGGCCTTGGCGAGAATAGGCCAATTCGGCATCTTTACTGCAAAGGAACAGATTGTAGACGAGATTGTTAAAGCAGTGATGTGGTTTGCTGAACGAAAAATAGGCGCGATTATCGCTATTGAGCGAGAGGTCGGATTGGGTTCATATATTGAAAGCGGGGTCCAGTTGGATAGCAAGGTAAATAGCGAATTATTAACAACACTTTTTTCGCCAAGCACCCCTTTGCATGATGGGGGGGTTATTATACAATTGGATAGGATCGCGGCAGCAGGGTGCCTTTTCCCACTGGCCCAGGATTCACATGTAGCAAGGCACCTTGGTACAAGGCATAGGGCAGCTATCGGCCTCGCAGAAGAGACGGATGCCATTGTGGTTGTTGTATCTGAGGAGACAGGCGCGGTTTCCGTGGGGGTAAGAGGAAAACTGACAAGGGATTTATCCAAGGACGCGCTTACAAAAGTTTTGACTAACCTCCTATATAGGCAGAGGCAGAGATGAAAAAAATAATAATAAAAAATCTTTGGCTTAAAGTTTTGGCTCTTTTTCTAGCGGTTATTGTCTGGCTTTATGTTGTGGGTGAACTGAATAAAGGGACGCCTAACCAGAGGGCCCTCTTTGAAAGAATCCTGCCTTACAGAATTGAAGCCCGTGAAGTCCCTATAAAGATCGCCTTGATAGGAAAACCTTTGAACGGATATCGAGTTTTGCATGAAAAGGCTACCGTTAAGCCCTCAACTTGCATAATAATGGCACCAAAAAATGTACTGAAGAACATTTCCCATGTTGCTACCGAGGATATAGATATAGGCGAATTCACGAAATCAGTCGTTAAGCAAATCAAAGTAAAACCAATAGGGGGAGGAGTGATTGTAAAGGGAAATTTTTTTGTTACCGTCGCAATTCCTATTGAAAAGATCGAGCGAAAAAAAGAGGTAGCGCAATAATGCCTAAACTAGGCGTCAACATAGACCATGTGGCGACAGTAAGACAGGCACGAGGGACAATTGAGCCCGACCCTATCTGGGCAGCGTCGATTTGCGAGCTTGCGGGATGCAATTCAATCGTTGTCCATTTAAGAGAAGATAGGCGTCACATCCAGGATAGGGATGTGGAGATTTTAAGAAAAACTGTAAGGACAAGGCTCAATCTTGAGATGTCAATAAATAAAGGGATTATTGAGGTTGCCAAAAGAGTTAGGCCTGACCAAGCCACGCTGGTTCCCGAGAAGCGTCAGGAGCTTACTACCGAGGGTGGGCTGGATGTAAAAAAAAACTTAAACCAGGTTAAAAAGGTAGTTAGAGATCTGACCAAGAAGGGCATCTCTGTTAGTTTGTTTATTGATCCTGATAGATCGCAGATCGAGGCCACGAGAAAAACAGGGGCCAAGATTATTGAACTACATACAGGCAATTATGCTGAAGCCAAGAAAGAGAAAGAAATAAGGCAGGAGCTGGACAGATTAAAAGAGGCGGTTAATTTTGGTTTAAGGCTGGGCCTTATAGTGAATGCCGGGCATGGTCTTACATATCAGAACGTAGTACCCGTTGCAAGAATCCCGGGGGTAGAAGAATTAAACATAGGACATTCTATTATATCAAAAGCAGTTTTGGTTGGTTTAGATAAGGCCGTAAGCCAGATGAGGGCGCTGATAGACTAATAAGATGATAGTGAGTACCGGTGTTGACATAGTTGAGATTTCAAGAGTACGCAAAGCCGCTAATAAATGGAAGGGGAAATTCCTAAACCGGATATTTACGGATACCGAATTGAAGTATGTGAAGGGTAAGAAATTTTTATATCAACATCTCGCCGCAAGATTCGCCGCCAAGGAAGCAGTATTAAAAGCCTTTGGTGATTCAAGTATCAATGACATGGAGTGGAAGAATATAGAGATTATTAATAATAAAGACGGCAAGCCAATCGTGAAATTAGTCGGAAAGGCCAGGCAGACAATGGTTAAGAGAAAAATTTCCGAGATCGCTGTAAGCCTTTCGCATACAAAAAATTATGCCGTAGCCAGCGTCATATTGGTTTCCAGTTAATTGGATAAGTGAATAAGCGGAGAAATGATTTATTAAAGTTGTTTAAAAGAAGGCCGGGCTCACACAAAGGTGATTACGGTCATGTTTTTATTTTAGCAGGTTCGGCTGGGCTGACGGGAGCGGCGTATTTAACAAGCCAGGGCGCGCTTATAAGCGGTAGCGGGCTTGTTACGCTTGGAATACCCAAGAGCCTAAATCCTGTAATGGCGCGCAAGCTTACAGAGGTTATGACCAAGCCGTTGCCTGAGACAAGATCGCAGTCACTTAGTCAAAAGGCATTTTCTGAAATAAGAAAATTTTTAGAAAAGCGAGATGTATTGGCAATAGGGCCTGGTTTATCGCAGCACAAGGAGACGCAACTCTTAATTAGAAAGATAATTTTATGCTGCAATAAACCGATGGTTATTGATGCGGACGCCCTTAATGCTCTTGCCGGATGCGTAAAAGGTTTGGTTAAAATTCCCCGACGACAATCCGCAACTGTCCTTACTCCGCATCCCGGAGAAATGGGGCGGCTCATTAACAAATCTACCGGGTTTGTGCAAAAAGACAGGAAAAATATTGCCAAAGAGTTTGCAAAAAAATATAATGTAACACTAGTTTTAAAGGGGCACCACACAGTTGTTGCAAGCCCCAGAAATATCTATATAAATAAAACAGGAAATCCCGGGATGGCATCCGGTGGTGTCGGAGATGTGCTTACAGGGGTGATCGCAAGTTTTCTGGGACAAGGGTTATCAGGTTTTGATGCGGCAAAGCTCGGGGTGTATGTGCACGGGTTAGCCGGTGACCTCAGCGCAAAGGAAAAAGGACAATTAAGTTTAACGGCAATTGATCTTTTAAATAAATTACCTAAGGCTTTACGCCGATGTAGCTCAGCAGGCAGAGCAGCAGTTTTGTAAACTGCGGGTCGGAGGTTCGATTCCTCTCATCGGCTGATTTCTGGGAATCGAAGCTCGCGACCGAAGGGAGTGCCTTTCGTGAATGAAACCTGGGCCGAGCGCCGACCTTTCATCGGCTGAGTTTCTCGACTAGTTTTATTGTACTTTGAAAGCCCTTCCTTTTAGGAAGGATGATTACTTAAAGAAGGAAACCCCGTTTCCTTCTTTAAGATGGTTTGAGGCCTAAAGACAGAGGCCAATAGTCCTGTAAGGAAGGGAAAATATTAAAAGGGAAACTACGTTTCCCTTTTAAAAAAAACTATACGCGTTGCGAATGCAGCGCGAGAGACAGTTTTTTCGGGCAGATGGCGGAGCGGCCAATCGCACCAGACTGTAAATCTGGCGTCTTCGGACTACGGAGGTTCAAATCCTCCTCTGCCCATTATTTTTTTCTTCGGTAAATTACTTCTGCACGCAGCGCAGGAGGATTTGAAGAGAGAGAGCGCCGACGAGCAGGAGGAA
>JABMQH010000014.1 GCA_013203355.1 Candidatus Omnitrophota bacterium
ATCACACCCAAAATAGGCAGATTGACATATTTAGCTACCTGGCTTACGGTCTTTAAAGAATGATCCCAGTATTCGCGTAAAAATGCGCCGCTTATACCCGCGATCAAACCAACGATCACGCCTAAGATCGCATTCAACGCTTTCTTGGGCCTGGCAGGTTTTACCGGCGGGGAAGCGGGATCTATTATTTCAACATTTACAATCAAGTGGTTCTCAAGTGCTTCCGTTAAGCTTGCCTCACCCTGTTTTTCCAAAAGCGTAAGGTACAGCGCCTCTTTTCCTTTTATGCGGCGCAGCAACCTTGTATATTCAAGCTCCGCCTCCGATAGGTTAGTTAACTTCTTGGAGTACCCGTCCGTTATGACCTGAAGGGCCTTTCTTTTTGCCTGCAGGGCGGTTAGGTTTGTTTCAAGGTGGATCAATCCGGAAACAAGGTCTTGGCGTATGGGGTTGGTGCTGGTTATCTCTTTTCCGAAAACCTTTGCGACCTCCTGATTTAATTTATCCCTTATCTGCTCAACCTCTTCCTTGGTGCTAATCACCAACGGATTATCCTCTGTATACTTGCTCTTCAACGTCGTCACTTTTATCTCAAGATCGATCAATTTTAGCTTCAAGGCGCTGACAATGGGGTTTGTGGTAATATCCGTTGAGGTGATAACCATTTCTTCTTGTTTTAAAAGTTCCCGCCTTGTATCGGTAACGCGCGCCTTTGTTTCTTCTTCATCGCTGACCGTCTTATTGTACTCCGTATCGAAGATGCCGAGCTGCTCAACGGTCAATTTTGTCTGTTCATCCAGCGCCAGAACGCCTGTTGATTTTTTTAATTTCTGGAGGGCGTTTTCTAACTCCCTCAATTCCTTCTCGACGGATTCTGCCTGTGAGCCCAAAAAGGCATATGCCCCTTTTGCCTTTTTTCGTCGGGCTTCCGAGGCCCACTCCACGTAGAACTTAGCGAGTGAATTTGCGATCTTCGCAGAACGGCTGGACTGCCTATCTTCTGCTACCAGTTTTATCAGATTGGTATCTCTTATTAATAAAACTCCGATCCTTTTCTGCAGCTTATTAATTGCCTTCTGCCGCTTTAACACACCCTTGATATCTTTATCCAATGCAAGCTCATCGACAACCTTTCCTAAAAGGATCCTGCTCCTTATGATCTCGCTCTGGGTTTTGGCCAGTTGCTCTTTGACTTCGCTGACTGAAACAGGCGTAGGAATAATGGGAACACCTGTGGCGGGTCTGGTTATCAATGTATCTTGGGGTTGTTCGACGAGCAACGTCGTTACCCCTTCATAGGTGGGCGGCCATAGAAAACTGCCGGCAATAGATGTTATGACAATAACGGAAAATAGGACAGCTATATGTTTGCGCCAATAGAAAACGATACGAATATAATCTCTTAAGCTTATTCTGACGTCTTGCATAGTTTAATCAAAAATTGTAGTGCTCTCGGTTACGTACGCACCGATACTGATTTTTAAGTTTTCGATAAAGGAACCTATGTTTGCGATAAAGCTCTTCGGTACATATATTATGTCGCCCGGTTCAAGCGGCAGGTTCTGGCTAAAATCACCTTTCTTCACAAGCGCATAGACATTAAGCCGGTGCGCCACCGGTGCGTCTGTAAATGCCTTTCTGACAACCATAACGCTGTTTAACACTGCGGAACCCTTCCACCCGCCCGCATTGCTGATAGCATCCAATACGGTCTTCCCGCCCCTGTACGGATACGAGCCGGGTTTTGTCACTTCGCCTAAAACAAAAATATTCTTGCTTCCAAATCCCGACACTATAACAGTCACCTGAGGATCCTTGATCAGCCTCGAGAGGTTTTCCTTTATGAGAGAGGATAATTGCGGCGGAGTTAATCCGTTGGCCTTTATATCTCCAACGAGCGGAAAAGAGACATAGCCATCGGGACGCACAATAACCTTTTTGTCCAATTCCGAATGCTGCCAGACAGATACGTCAAGGGCATCCCCTTCGCCGATTATATAAACTAACTTGATCGGCTCTCTTGTAAACTGAACTTGCTTCTTTATATCTGGCTCAGCAAGAGAAATAACTTCTTTTGGGGTTCCCTTGGAAATTTCTTTTGGTTCCTTCGGTTCAAGCAGCTCTTCCTCTGGTAATGATTCGATCATCTCTTCTTCGAATGGGGTGGGTTCAGGCCAGGCCTCTTCAACAGGAAGCTGCTCTATAAATTTTTCCTCATAAACAGCCTCTTCTTCCTCTTCGGACCTGGGAAGCAATTTTGAAATTCTCACGTCTTTTTTTGCGCCTATGTCTACTACAATAACTTCGTGCTTTACTTCTCTCCTTACGGAATATTCTGCGGAACTTGTTAGTTCTATCGAAATAAAGTCTAGGGGATAAAAATCTCCGGTCAGCTCTCCTTCGGTTTTCCCTCTTACAACCATAACCTCTTTAACCGGGCCCGAAGTAAATGCTACTACCTCTTTCAGATCAGAGTAGACCTTTCCGATAGGGTCAATGATTACTCGGTGGGGATTATCGAGGGTATAATCAAGGTAGTCAATATCGCAGTTGGCCTCAATCAATATCTGGGCGCTATCATCAAATATCTCACCGCGCACATCAGTTATTATCGCATTCTGTGTCTCGCAGGTTCCGATTGCGGCGGAGCATAATATAAAGATTATAGCAAAAAGGATCTTCTTCATTTAATTTAATAAAGTATATATGATAGGAGAATAAAAGTCAAGCCCCCTTCCTTTATTTCTTTATATACTATTAACCTTCGTGTTCTTCTTGTTTTTGGGCTTTGGCTTGAGCTATTATTGTCTGGGCTGCTTTTGCTGGAACTTCTTCGTAATGGGAGAATTTCATCGTGTAGGAGGCCCTACCGCTTGTTATAGATTTAAGCTCCGAGGCGTATTTGAACATTTCCGCAAGAGGCACCTTTGCCTTTACCGCGCTTGCTTCAACCCCGGAAATCCTTCCTCTCCTTGAGCTAAGGGTGCCTGTAATGCTCCCCATATATTCTTCGGGGGCTATTATCTCTACGTCCATGACCGGCTCTAATAAGATCGGCTTTGAGTTAAGAAACGCTTCTTTAAACCCAATCCTTGCCGCTGTCTGAAAAGCGATATCTTTAGAATCAACGGGATGGGTTTTGCCGTCATAGACAACCGCGCGTACATCCGTAATAGGAAAACTTGCCAGGATACCCGTTGCCAGTATAGAGTGTATTCCCTTTTCGCAACTTACTACAAATGGCCCTGGTATCGCCCCACCTTTAATCTCATCGACAAATTCAAAGCCTGCCCCCCGGGGAAGAGGCTCTATGCGCAACCAAACCTCTGCAAACTGACCGGCGCCTCCCGACTGTTTTTTATGCCTGTAGTGGGCCTCCCCCTTGCCTGCAATTGTCTCTTTATAAGCCACCTTAGGAGTCCCGATATCAACATCAACATGAAAGCGGGACTTTAAACGATGTATCATTATCTCCAAATGTAGATCTCCGAGGCCTGATACAACTAATTCTTTCGTCTGGACATCGCGTATGATTTTAAAAGAAGGGTCTTCGTGAGATAGCTTAGTCAAAGAACCTAATATTTTGTCTTCGTCCCCTCTTGTCTTTGGCTTTAGTGAAAAAGATATTGCCGCCTCGGGAAAGTCTATCCCTTTAAGCTCAGCGGGATTTTTCTCATCACAAAGAGTATCTCCGGTTTGCGTAATCTTCAATTTCGCTACTGCCGCGATATCGCCCGCAACCGCCTTCTGCTTGGCAGACGTATCCTTCCCTTGGATATCGAGAATTTGACCGATCTTCTCCCTCTGATTTTTTGTTTTATTGAAAGTTGACGATTCGGAAGTTACTTCTCCCGAGAAAATCTTAAAGACGCTTATGTGGCCGACATACGGGTCGATCATTGTCTTAAAAACCAGTGCCGAAAAAGGGCCTTCGGAGATTTGAGGCTTCGGCATAAAATTTACAATAAAATCCGAAAGTTCTTTTACTCCTTCTGACTTCATGGCTGATCCGCTCAAGACCGGTACGATCTTGCCGTTTGAAATTGCCGTTGCCAGGCCCACCTTTATCTCGTCATCGGAGAGTTTGCCGCTATCCAGGAATTTTTCAAGAAGCTTGTCATCTGACTCTGCGATCATCTCTATTTGGGATTCTGTAAACTTTTCGGATATGGGCATACACCTTTTCCCGAATTTCTTAACAAGTGCCTCTGTTGTCTTCGCCGCATCGGCATTGCTTTTGTCTGTCTTGTTTATGAAGATAAGCCTTGGCAGCTTCCTTTTTTCCAATAAGGTCCATGACCGCTCCGTGCCTACTTGAATACCACCTATAGCGTCAACCATGAGGACCGCTGCATCTGCTGCCGCCAAACCGCTTATAACATCACCTATAAAATCCGCAAAACCGGGTGTATCTATAATATTTATGCGGCATCCGTTAGTATCAATATGCATGATCTTGGAATTTATGGTTGTCTTCCTCTCTACCTCATCGGCGTT
Source organism: Candidatus Omnitrophota bacterium (assembly GCA_013203355.1). Taxonomy (GTDB): domain Bacteria; phylum Omnitrophota; class Gorgyraeia; order JABMQH01; family JABMQH01; genus JABMQH01. Next base: position 4,498 of record JABMQH010000014.1, read on the forward strand.
GTAGTCACCTACGGTATTTCCTTGATTTATGCTCCCCTGCTCCTTGACCATCCCCGACTTAACAAGCATTGCCTCTATCAAAGAGGTCTTGCCGGTTCCATGATGCGCCATAAAAATAATGTTTCTGATCTTATCCGTCGTATATTCCGCCATCTATTCCTCCCCTTTGTTACAAGATATTTATTTTAACATTCCCTTTTAAAATGGTCAAATAAAAATGCGGGGTTAAAATCCATACGCTCCCAATTCCTGCAACCCTTCTTTATAGTAGTTTTGTATAGACTTAAGGGATTCCGCAAGAACAATCCACATGATATAACTTACGATAGAGGTTATAATAGTGATTGTTATCTTTTTTTTAAGACTGTAGTGGGGATTGATCCATAAAAGCGGCAAGGCCAATGGGCCGATACAAAGAAAAACAACTACAAAAGTAGAAGTTTTAAAATACCATTTTTCTTTCATCGTTTTATTATATCATGGATAGCGTTAAGTATTGCAATAATTTACTTGAAGTTATAATGTTTTCTTACGGGATTTTTTATATTCCATACACACGCCAGCCCTTTAGGAAAAGTAACGAAATCTCCTTTGCCGCAATTTACTTTATTCCCATTCTTGTCCTCTACAACAACATCCCCCTCAAGAAAGTAACATTCCTCAATATCGCCATACTGCCAATCAAAAGTTGAGGTTTCCTTTTCCCATATCGGCCAATCAAAAACCCCTTTTTTCTCTAGCTCTTCCCTGGTCAACTTTTGCACTTTGACTTCCATAATTAATCTTCCTCCCTCTAAAAATTATTTATCCTCTATACCCACATCTATGACATCGTCACCGTTATAATATCTACGATGGTCCCTTTGCCGCTGACGCGTAACCACAGTCTTTGGGGCCAGCAAAAAGTTCAATAAGAAACTAATGATGCTAAATAATATCGCCGCCCAGAATGCGCTCCAGAAAGAAACAACACTAAATCCCTCGACGAACCGCGCTGCCAGATAAAACATAAAACCGTTAATGAAAAGTGTAAAAACTCCTAACGAGAATATGTTCAGAGGTAACGTCATGATAACGATAAGCGGTCTTAAAAAAACGTTTAAGAGGCCGAGGATGAGCGCGGCGATCATTGCTGTCTTCCAGCTGTCTATGCTTACTCCGGCAATGATCTTAACAACCGCAAGCAAAGCGATAACGTTAACGAACCACATTATCAGAAATTCGTTCAAGGTTGTATTCCTAACTTTATAGTTACTGAATGTCATTCTCATTTTGCGCGCATCTGTTGTTTATAATACTCGTAACATCTTTTACAAATTCCGTCTGTTTCAACCCATTCAGGATGTTTTCTCTTAATAACATCGATTATGTGAGTCTCTGTGTGAGGTATAATGATACTCAAATCCCGCGACATTGTCTTATCGCACGTTTGACAAATAAAATCCTCTGGCATCTCCCCCTCCATCTTTATTTGACATAAGGACACCTCAAATAAGGCAAATCAAACTTAAGCAATTCTCTAATCGGCATACAATTAAAGGACTTTCCTGATATAGTCTTTTGGGGGCCTAATCGATTCTCATATGCTTTACAATAACATTTATCCTGCGCTGCCTTTGCAAGGTTGGCGCATGGGTCGTCACCGTCGGCACCGCAGCATTCTCCGCAGTGCACACAAAGCCCCTCATACCTCTTCAGCTGTTCTTCTTGTTTCTGTAAATATAAAATATTATACATAGCCAACCTGTTATTTTAAAATAAAACCTTTTAAAGCCCTGCGGCATCCTTTTGTTGCTTCTTCATCGGGATAACCTAATGTTATCACAGCCATAAGTTCATAGTCGGAGTCGGTTTCAAGATACTTCTCCACCTCTTTTCTTCTATTTAATATCTCACCCAGCCAGCATGTCCCAAGGCCTGCCTCATAAGCTTCAAGCAGCATATTCTGGATACAGGCGCCGATTGCCATGATATCCTTTTCCCTATTATATGTCCGGCCATTATCTAAAAATACACATATGGCTATCGGCGCGCTCTTTACGGCGTCACCATACTTGGTGAATTTAGCAAGCCCTTCTTTCTTATCGGCCTTCAGCACTTTAAACTTCCAGGGTTGATTATTAAGCCCTGACGGCGCCCAGCTTCCCGCTTCCAGAACCTTATTGATCTTTTCATCCGCGGGTATCTTTTCTGTGTATTCCCGTATCGAGCGCCTTTGCCTTATTGCATCTTGAACCTTCATAACAAACTCCTTTTATCCTGATTGATTATCCGCCCACGCTACCGACAAATACTCCAGAATATTTATCCGACTCTTAGGTCCTGCCGATGTTATGCTCCGTAGCTTTCCTTGCTTCAAAATAAACGTCGGAAATTATTTTATGTCTTTCCTCTGAGCTGGTATTGCGGTCAAGAACCCGTTTTTTCATCGCTATCAACTTTTTCGGGGTTATCCCAACCTTTTTCTTGGGTTCCATCGAAAATAAGATCGATAAAGCCGCCTCGGATACTAATATCCTGACCACCTCCGAAAAACTGAAATCAAATTTCTCTGCAGAGCGTTTAATATAATCAACCTGCCAATCTTCAAGAAGAACCTGTGTCCTCTTCAACATATACCCCCCTTAATTCACTCTAGCCCCATCTATCAAAATAGTTGGCTTAAAAAACACGAAATCCAAATGCGAAGGACAGGAAATCCGGCCGCCGAAAGATTTGTTGTTGCCGAAAGCAATATGCGCTGTTTCTTGTGCCTTCTCATCTTCCAATGTATTGCCCGTAACCTTTGCTTTCGGGTTTAGCCCTATACCTAATTCAGCAACATTGAGGACACACCTCCCTAAGGATTTCTTAAGAGCGCTTATTCCAGAGGTGGTGATATCCTGTGCGTACCCATTCCTGATAATTATTTCTACCGGCCTCTTAAGCCTTCCCGCAAATGGGGCGCTGCCATCAACCACTAAGCGGCCATTGGTCGTGCCTTCGCAAGGGGCAATACACGCCTCGCCGGCCGGTAAATTCCCGAAGGCGCCTTTTTCTGTATAGATTCCATTGTCAGAAAAACCCTTCCGTCCGTTAACAGACATAACAAGATGCGTGCCGTTCTTTGTGGAAATCTCAATCCTTTTTGCTTTGGTTAGGAGATGCGCTAACCGCGCTGCCTTTTTCTGTAAGGAAGAGTAATCAATAGAAATTGACCTTCTTAATATTTCTTCGGTTATCCCGGGGAGGCTGGCAATCCTTGTCCCGTATTCAAAAGACGCTGTTTTGCGTGCCTTTGTATGTGAAAGGGACACAGAGGTTAACAGGGCCGCTGCGTTGGCCTGCTTTAAAGCGCTTGCAACAACCTCTGGCGGTTCCTGGCCATGCATCTTACGGGGTGCCATTTGCAGCAAAATGGATTCCACGCCTAATGATTTCGTCAATTTATAGAAATCATAAGCTAAAGAATACAGCTTATCATCGCATACGATAAGAAATTGCTCACCCTTTTTATAGCCAAGGCACCTCTTAACTATGGTCCTGACGACTTCTTTGTCTATTCTCATTATTCATTTCGAATCCAGCCATATCGTAACAGGCCCATCGTTTACGAGCTCGACTTCCATATGTGCAGCAAAAACGCCTTTCTGAACGTTTACCCCGCCTTCTACCAATAAATTATTGAATCTCTCCCAATAGTCCTTAGCCATATCAGGCGCAGCTGATAAGTCAAACCCGGGGCGGTTTCCTTTGCGTGTATCAGCATACAAAGTAAACTGAGGAACACTTAAGACCTGGCCCTTCACCTGTTTTATATTTAAATTCATCTTTCCTTGTTCGTCTTCAAAAATACGAAGATTCATTACCTTTTCCGCTAACCGTTCGATATCTTCGGGTTTATCTTCCTTGCCTACGCCAACAAGAGCCAGGAACCCTTTTTGGATACTTGCGGTTGCTTTCCCGCCAACGCAGACCTTAGAATTTTTTACTCTCTGAATCAATATTCTCATATCTTACTTAGTCTATATCTACATACCTTTTATTAATTTATTTCTTCGCTCCTTTACCGTGCCATAATTCCGTTGCTTTTCTTGTCTCAAAGTAAATCTGCGAAAGGAGCCTATGGAATTTTTCGGCACCTATGCTTCCGACTATATCCCGATTCTTCATTGCATTTTCTATCAACTTCTTGCTTATCTTCCACCTGTATTTTGGAAAAATTACCTTAGTTGCGTTCAGGATATCCATACACAATGCCATCCTGATCATCTCAGAGAAACTGACATCATATTTTTCGGAGATCATCCTATAATGCTCCGCCTGCCAATCATTTAAAAGTATCTGGTATCTTTTAAGCACGCCATCCCTCCTTTTTTAATCTACCCGGATCGGATCAGCTTGTGCCTGATCCGGTTTATCGGCTTTTTGGGCCTTTATCGTTTTCATCATCTCATTAATTTGCCATTCTATAGAAGACAGAATCCAAAGGTTGTAAATGATTTACGCGGGCCTGCTTATTCATAAGATAAATAATCTTGATGGACAAAGCTACAATAGCCAATTCGATCATTACCAATCTTACAATTCCGCCTGTCATCAATGAACCCACGATGCAAGCAAGGATTAAGGCAATAAAGATAATGTTCAAAGTCTTTGTATCAAAAGATGGCATTCCACCAATTTGGCCTACGATTGCTTTTACCCGTTCCTTTTCCTTTTTAAAACTCTCAATTTCTTCCTTTAGATCCGCTAATTCTTCTTCCGTTCTCTTTTTGTTATTTTCCATACCCCCCCCCTCCTGTTTCTTTAGCGCCTGCCAAGTAGAAGGCCTATTAAAACACCGCCTGACATATTATTGACAACATCCAGCATGCTTCCGCTCCTATAAGAAAGAAAAAAGCGTTCTATGATCATCTCATCGATAAAGATTATCAAGAACCATATTATTAACATTTTAGTAAATTCCCTGCCACTAAATTTGGTTGCCGGAGAATAAATTACATATCCTGATATCAACGCCAGAAAAAAGAAAAATACCACATCTAACCCCTCGCCTGCCATAACTAGAGGAACCAACATCTTTAGGGGATAAAAGGTAGCCCCATTAAAGAAATCGGAAAGGATACCCCATCTATTATCTTGAATTACAGAAACCAGAAACGCATATAAACAAACAAAGCATAGACCCGCGATATTAAGGGTTATGCTCTTTGCTACTGATTTAGCGCCAGTCTTCCTAATTGCTCTTATCTGTAAAGCGATATGGCTCAAAGAAAGTAACAGAATACCTATAAGGGACAGCTGCATAAAATCATATCGCTTGAAATGCTGAAGATGAGTTACCTGCATGTATGCCCCATAGCCCCAGCATGAAAAGCTCCAGACAAAAGCTGCCGCGACAAAAAACACCCAGAGAAACCTTTTATTATCCATGGTTTATTCCCTTCATGTTAATCTTTTGATAACATGGCTATGGCTTCGGATTCTTTGTCAAATATGCGTATAGCGCTATTCACTTTTAAGATCTCTGCTAATACTTTTTCTTGAGCCTTTAAGTTTATAAGGCCTATATTGACTCCATGGGTTGCATGTGCCTTGACAAAATTAACCACGCAGGCAAAGGCTGATGTGTCTATCTCTGAAACCCCCTGAAAATCCAACAAAACCCCTTTTGTATCTTGGCCCCTGCCAACCTCATGACAAATCTTCTGAAGGTCAGGTATTGTATCTTTCGTAAAGGCGCCGGTTATCTTTAAGACGCTTACCCCGGCTACATTTTTTGTATTATCTATGCGCCCACTAGTCATAAATATGACCCCTTTTTTCACATTCCTTTAAATTACATAATACTCCTCAAGCAAAATAAGTCAATTAAAAATTATCCTGTGCGATGCTTCCTCTGCTATGTAATATGGGCTGGATGTAGTATTTAAAAAAGGTAGTTTATATTACTTGACAAAGGGGTGGATGTATGTTACTATCATACCCTTAACTAGGGTGTATGCGAATGAAAAACTTTAAACGTAAAACATCAAATCTACAAAGACTATATAAAGTGACAGTTATTACTGTCGCTATATGGTCTCTTTTGTTTAATGTAGTCTCTTCAAATACAGCCTTAGCCGATATTAAGACATATTCACACCTGAGGGCCCTTGCCCTAAATGAACGAGATTCTGCAGACAACAAAAGAATTCCTCTTGAGGAATTGAACATCTATTTAACTAGGGTGCAGGAAAAGGTTTCCAAGCTACATCAGGCCCAGGAAAATTGGCACAGGACATTGAAGCTAATAGCAGTGGGCCTAGAGGATTCAGATACTAAGGCCGTTAAAATTTTAAGGCGGCGTGGCCCTCTGTATGGAACGCGCCCCCGACATGAAAAACAAAGAAAAGCTTTCCTTGGGAGATTAAAATCGGGAGAATTTGCGTCTAGGGGGATTCGTTACGATGTACTCCTTAATATTATTAGCCGTAGTGGCAGAGAGACTGATTACTTGCCTCTTATAAGAGGGATGCCCAAACAAACAGGAGGAGGCAACAATGGGGTACCAATTGTACTAGTCTCCATAGAAGCATTAACTATATACTTAGATGCAGTACAGCTTGAAATGGACGCTTTACAAGAAGCAGAGACCGCCTGGCATAGGACATTAAAGATCATAGCGGCATCTTTAGAATCTAAAAGAAGCAAGGCTGTTGGAACTCTTTCTAAGCGCGGACTGATGAAAGATAAAAAATTGAGCAGTACCTATGCAAGACGAAGAGAATTTACGGACAGAGATTTTGACCGTGAAGCACTAGTTGGGCTCGCAAGAGAAGCGGGCAGGCTAGACGATTTTCTTCCTACTATAGACATTTTAGCGGGTTTATTGCCGGCAAGTGAGAAACCTGCGGTAAGAGTGGCTACAACGGTTCCACCTGCAGAACCAAAACCCCTTAGTGATATAACGGATACAGAACCTCGCGTACTCCTAGCAGCAATTTAGTAATACCTTCCTACTTGCCCTTCTTATTAAACACGCGGTCATTTAAATATAAGCGGCAGTACTACACCCAAAGTCAAAAAAGCAAAAAATAAAATGACGCTTGTAATTTCAACTATCTTATGAGCCCGTGGTGTATCGACTACGGTAACGTTATACCCAAGAAGCTCACACCATTCCTGTAAATACGAAACGTTATACTTAACTATCAAGTTTGGCCTTACCGCAAAAAACAAGCACACCAATGATGCTATTATGCAACTCACGGTAGTCAATGTCGTTACGCTACGTGCGCGTA
>JABMQH010000164.1 GCA_013203355.1 Candidatus Omnitrophota bacterium
CAAGCGTTCTGAACCCGACATTAAAAGGCAACTTATCAAGATCGTGCTTCAGAACCCCGTCATAAATGACGTAACTCTTTACGCCACATACAGAAGCCCCTTCAGCATATTCGCTAAAGGGGCCTCCTGTCACAATTGGCTCCCCGGATAGGACTCGAACTTGCGTTATTCGCTACTTAAAATCGTACTATTGGAATGATTTGAACTTGCAGGGTACCTGCCCCTATGCTTGTTTTGCGTCAGCAAAACTATGGGGGGGTAATACTGTTTAAATTCCTGATAAGCGCTGGAAACACACTTACCCTTTTGATCAAAAAGAAAGGGACGAGACCCCCAAAAATACGAACTTTTCTGTAACTATTTATGTGGGAATGAATTATCAAAAGAAAAGCGATAGAAGCACGATTGTGGTTTGAATATTAATAGGGCGCTGTCCCCTATTATTCTTTTCGCGCAGACACTTAACCGTTGTGTCCATGTTATTATTATAGTATAGTAGGATTAACCATGCTGGATAAAAAACAATATTCCCTTGTGGAAAAAGTTACATTAAAAAGACTCGGTAGCAGTTTTACGGCTTCCCTGTGTTTCTCCTGTAACAAGCTTGATATTCTTAAGGACAGCAAAGAGACTTTCCTCCATTCTGAAGAACTGGATTATTTCAAGACGCTTTCCTTTGAAAAGCGTCACAAAAGTTATCTTTTGGGAAAATTCTGCGCCAAGAAAGCGCTCTTATTGCCTTTGGACAAAAAAGTCCCGAGTTCTATTTTGATCCGATCTGGTGTTTTTGGACATCCTGTTGTCATATATCCTGATCCTGAGAACCATCAGATCAGTATCTCGCATAGCGGTGATTGGAGCGCGGCAATAGCATACCCGGCGGTGCATCCTATGGCTGTCGACATCGAAACTGTTGATCCCGGCCGGCTGAAAACCATAGAAGCAATGCTCACCTCTTCAGAGAAAGATATGATCAAAAAGCTACCTGTTCCGGAAGCCGCGGGATATACTATTTTGTGGACAATTAAAGAAAGTCTTTCCAAACTCCTGAAAACCGGCAGGGCTGCCCCTTTTGATATTTACGAAGTCAAGAAACTTGATTATTTTGAGAATTGTTTTACAAGCAGTTTCATAAATTTTGGGCAATATAAAGTCACCTCATTTATTTTTACGAACATGGCATGTTCAATTATTTCGCCTTTAGAGTCAGAATTTGATCTGGATATACAAGCGTTAATAGAACAATTGCAGGAACTAATATAAGGATATATCCTTCTATATATATCGCTCGAACAAAACTGATGTCCCCTGGCCGCCGCCCGCGCAACCGCATGCCATTCCATATTTCGCTGAAGGATTCTTATCAAACATTGTCAGGATATCAATGATCAAACGAAAATTAGTCGCGCCCAGAGGGTGAGTATACGCTAATGACCCGCCATATGGATTCATTTTTTCAGTATTCCATTTAATACCATACTTGTTCTCGCTCTCTTTTAATACCGATAATACCTGTGACGCAAATGCTTCGTGGATCTCGATTATATCCATTTTATCTATATCAAGCCCCTGAGCCCTTTGGGTCTTGGGTTCCGCGAACATTTTATGCGTGGAGGCAGCAGGCCCGATTCCCATAATGATCGGATCAACCCCGATCACAGCCCAGTTTATTATACGTACCAGCGGCTTTAAACCTAGGGATTTTGCGTTTTCTTCTGTTGTCAATATGCAGCCTCCCGCTCCGTCACCGGGAATGCATGAATTATACATCGTGACCGACGGTATGATCTTTTTTATTCCCAGCCGCTCTAAATGTTTCTTATGTTTATTATAAAACATGGACGGATTAAGTTCCGGATTTTCCTCATTAAAAACAGCATTGGTCCGGGATAACTGTTCAGGGTGTTTTAACATCCGTTTACGGTTCAGGGGATAGGCATCCTTGTCCATATCTTCAACAGGAGTAATATATTTCGAAAATATTCCTTCCGTAACGGCATTTACCGCCTTTTGCAGCTGATCCAGGGTATACTTATCCTGCTCTTCACGTGATATGGAAAAACAATTAGCCATTACTTCCGCGATCTCGATCATGGATATATGGTTCTCGTCATCGCTCAGCCCCTCAATAAGACAGTTAACCACATCAAAATTGTTTATAAAATCCTCACCACTGGTTTTCAGAAGATCATTTATTTCCAAAACGCTTCCATATTTGCTGGTTTTATCATTGAGCCTGTATCCATAATTACTCATACTTTCAACACCCGAAACAATATACAGGTTCCCGATACCGGCGGAGATCCCGCCGATCGACGATAAAAGTCCGACAAAGCCGGAATTACAATTTGCCTGAACACTGTAATCCGCTAACTTTTCCGAAAGACCCGCCTTTATGCCGGCAATGCGGGCTATATTAGTAGCTCTTGTATCCTGCTGTATACAGCCGGATACAACTCCTGAGATATTATCTGATCTTAATCCATTCCGTTCAACTAAAGCCCGGATCACAAATTCAAGAAGTTTTATTGAGCTATATTTCTTCAGTCCGGATCCATGACTAAACGGTGTTCTGACAGCATCACATATCACCAGGTTTTCCAGTTTTGTACTCATTTTAACTCCTTAGTTTTATTCTGGTTGATCCGTTCTACGGCTAATGCTATCGCATTGCCTCCTCCGAGACATATGGAAACAAGTCCCTTGCCGGCCTTTTTTCTTTTCAGCGCATATAAAAGCGTGGTAGCAAGCCTGGCCCCCGCGGCCCCTACAGGATGCCCGTAAGCGATACAATCTCCATAGATATTTACCTTGTCGAGATCCAGGCCTAATTCTTTCTTGCAAAAAAGTATTTGCGGTCCATAGGCAGAGTTTATTTCCAGCAAGTCATAATCCCGCAATGCGGTTTTTGTCTTTTCGAATAAATGTTTAACGGCTTTAATAGGCGCAAGTAAAAAATTTTCCGGGGAAATGCCGGCTCTGGCATACCCTGTAATGCGCGCCAGAGGCTGTAAGCCGAGACGGAAGGCTTCTTTATATCTCATGATCATCATGAATACTGCCGCATTTGCGGATGGAGGTGAGTTAAAGTTTGAAATGAAGATGCCTTTCGGTGTATATCTGGTCCCGATCTGTCTCTGAAGGACCTTAAGCTTTCTCACGACCGGTAATTCATCGTTTTCCGAAGCACCGGTTATCGGGATAATTTCCTCTTTTAACACTCCTTCGTTAATCGCGTTTAATGCCCGCTGATGACTCGTTACCGCGTACTCATCGATTTCCAGTTTAAACTTCTCGGGATCGATATTATTTTCTTTCACCCATTCCTGGGTGGTGTTTTCGGCGTGAACAACAGAATGCACGTCATGCATTTTGCACCACAGCGCGTCGCAGACATCGGCCCTTATCATCATTCCCTGGATCTCTTCAACTGTCTTACCTTTCCATTCTGTAGCCTGCTCTCTTGTGATAAAAAAAGGCGCCATGGATGGAGTTTCTATCCCCCCTACTATTGATATCGGGTATTCATCAAGCTGGAGTGACTGGAGCCCAAGAATAATGGCTTCAAGCCCTGAACCGCACATCTCGTTCACTACAAAGGAAGACTCGATATTATTTATATCGCATAACCGGGCTATCTGGCGCGGTAAATTCTGACCGGTACCCGAACCCACACACAGTCCTATGATCAAATGGCGGATCTGGTCTCTTGAAAAGTTTTTCGACCTGCACTCGACACGGGACACCAGTCCCGACAGTATGTGACGGCCCAATTCCGCGGCAGTATATTTTTTTAGTGAGCCGGTTAAAGAGCCCAAAATAGAGCGGGCAGCTTCTACTATAACAATATCATTATCCGAGTAATGTTTATCCACTTTCCATACCTCTTTTAGTATTGCGGATCCCCCCTGCTGTTAAGCAGACCGCTAATACCACATACTATTTTTATAACTGCCGTTGGGTTATAAATTAATTATTTAGTGTTTTTCATTACATAATCGATGGCATCCTGACAAGAAAGTATCTTTATGGCTTCCTCTACAGGAATTTTGATCTTGTAATGATCTTCCATTTCCATGATCAGTTCTGAAGCCTCAATTGAGCTTATGCCATATTCAATGCGCAGTTTTTTCTTAAGATCCAGTTCCTCCGGTTTAATTCCAACGAAATCCGCGGCGATCTCTCTGATATCATTTGTAACCTCATCAACGTTTAGACCCATAATATCCTCCTCTTCTTTGTAAAACCACTATTTCCGGCACGGAACAGCTAAGCTTCGGCAAAATAGCCTTTCAATTGCCCGGGCAACTCCACAAACAGCCCACTGGGTTCATACCGGGGATTATTCCCGCTCTTTTCATATTTCCTTTTTAATTCAGCATGAATTACGTCGACACCGATATTCCTGGCAAGTACAAACGGGCCTTTCAACCATCTGGCGCCAAGTTCCATACATAACTCTATATCATTAAAATCATCAACTATCCCTTCTTCAAGAACCCGGAATGACTCATTTACTATAGAAGCAACAAGTTCAATTGTTTGAAAGCCCGGATCTTCCAAGCGCCGGATCTTTTCCCCTTTGCCATTAAGACAGGGATTTAAATCCGGATCATTGGCTTGATTCTCATAATAATAAACTCCGCGGTTGTTTTTTCGTCCCAGCCATCCTTTGTCAACATAGTTTTTTAATAACGGCGCGGGGATATAGCGGGGGCTCCGGTTAAAACCTTCATATATAACTTGTGTTACCTTATATGTCGTATCGATCCCGGTTATGTCTACCAGGTCATAGGGGCCCATAAGCAGGATACCCTCTTTTAAAAAAGCTGAATCAATATCGTTCGCCACATCAATGGGATCGGCATTTGAAACTTTGATCTTCTCATCTAATACATAAAACGCTTCATTGATAAGAGGGATAAGGATCCTGTTAGCTATAAATCCCGGGGACTCAATACACTTCACTCCTGTTTTTTTTATATTATCTATAAATTCTTTTACAGCGGTATATACTTCGGGAGAAAATCCTTTCGGAACCACGATCTCAACCAGACGCATAATTATCGCCGGATTAAAAAAATGAAGCCCTATGAACCTGTCAGGCCTTCCCGATGCCTGTGCCATAGTCGAAATGCTTAAGGAGGATGTATTGCTCGCGAAAACAGTGCCTTCAGGAGCGATCCCGTCCAGATCTTTAAAAAATTTACACTTTATATCCAGATCTTCTATGATCGCTTCAATGATCAGGTCCGCGTCTTTAACTGCCTCTTCCAAAGACGCGGCCATAGTGATCTTTTCAGGATCCATTTTGCGCCTTGCTTTGCTTTTTATATCAGAGACCGCTTTTTCAAGCAGCTCTTTATTAAGATCAAAAAGTTTGACTTCAAAACCGTATTTGAAAATAGAATTTGCTATACCCGCGCCCATAATGCCGGCTCCTATAACAGATACTTTTTGTATGGTCTTCATGAATATCTCCTTATCTATTTTCCCTGAAAAACAGGCGGTCTCTCTTCTCCAAGCGCTTTTATGCCTTCTTTGCAATCCGCGGTCTGCTGCAGACGGCAAAATACCTCCTTCTCATATCTCAATCCATCTAAATAAGTACAATCCTTTGTTTTTTCAAACAGAAAAGACAGCAAGGCCTTTGCGAGAGGGGCCACTTTCTGATCCTGTGCTATATCGATCTTTAGGGTTTCCATATAATTTTTAATTTCATCGCGTATTGATGACTCCGAAACTGTAATTTTGTCCAGATCTATAGAGAATCCTTTTTTTAAATCTCTGTTCGCGGCAAAAAGAAAGGCTTCTTCAATAAGCTTTTCAGATGGAACTATTTTATCGACAAGACCGCATTCTTTCGCCTCTTGGGCATTTATATCCGCCCTTGCATTCATTATTATTTCCCGTGCCTTCTCCATACCTACCAGACGCGGCAGGTTCTGCGTACCGCCCATTCCGGGGATTATCCCGAGCAATGCCTCAGGCTGACCAAACACTACATTTTCCCGGTCGCTTGATAAGCGGTAATCACAGGCCATTGCCAGTTCCAGGCCGCCCCCGAAGGTCAGCCCGTTTATTGCCGCTATGACCGGTTTAGTAAATCGCTGGATCTGCAAAAGTATTTTCTGCGCTTCTTCTATAAATAAACGGCTTTGTTCGGTAGTAGCTCCCATCAGGACTTCTATTTTTGCTCCTCGGCTGAAGGCCACTTTATGACTGCTTGTCAGGATCACCGAAAATATATCCTTATCTCCTGCCAGCGTATTGAACACATCAGAAAGTTCCGATATCAATCCCGAGTCAAGGTGGTTGGACGCCTGCCGGAATGCCTTCTTATCGCCTTTGAACTTCATAAGCGTGACCAGAAGAACATCTTCTTTCCTGTACACTTCAAGGTCCTTGTGGCCGCTATCCAGTAAAGAAAAACCGTTTTCTTCAAAAATATTTCTCATAATATGGTTTCCTTTTTTTGTTGTTTACCCTCTCTTTACTTTTCCGCTCTCATTGTAATTAGGATACATACTTTTAATGGCATGACACTCACGTTCCCACACTTTATGCCGCTTGATCTTCGTGCTGTTAGTCATAGTATCATCTTTAGGAGTAAAAGGCTTAACAAAAATTATATTATGAATAAATTCGTTCTCCTCAAATCCTGTTGATCTGCATATATTTTTATTGATAACGCCTGTAAACAGATCTTTTATGACCTTATTTCCCAGAAGTCCTGGAATATTACCTTTATCAAACTTAATTTTAAGTTTTTTACATTCTCTCTCCAGCTGCTCTTCATTAGGCACGATCAAAGCGGTTAAATATTCCTGGTCCTGCCCGCAAACCATTACATGGTCCACATATTCAGACTTCAACAGGGTTCTTTCGATCTTTGCCGGTTCTACATTTTCTCCGGATATTAATACAATAGTATCTTTGACCCTGCCCAGGATCGCTATATCACCATACTTGGTCCTGCGGCCAAGGTCTCCGGTATTAAACCACGTACGGTTTTCTTTGTCTTTTTTCATTACTTTATCTGTTTCTTCAGGATTCTTATAATACCCCTCCATAACCTGCGGGCCGCAGACCCAGATCACGCCCTTTTCACTGTTTTTTACTTCTACCCCGTTATCGTTCAAAATTTTAATCTCGGTATCAGGCAGCGGTCTTCCCACAGTATATGGCATGAGATTATCAAGGGTACGAACACATAATGCCGGCGAAGTTTCCGTAAGGCCGTAACCGTCGAGCAGTTTTACGCCTATTACTTCAAAAAAATCATCGATATATTCCGGAAGGGAACCACCTCCGCTTACACCCGCGATAAAATTAGAGCCAAGTTTCGCCCTTACCTTACTGTAAATAAGCAAGTCACCTATAAGATGGAACAGGTTATCTATCAAAGACGCTTTCATTTTTTTCGCCTGCTCTGTGTCCAAAAGATACTGACGTTTCTCTTTATATCTTCTTACCTCGACAACCTTTAAACTGTGATCAAAAAGCTTTTTAAAAAGTTTTTCCTTGCCACTGCGCCGTATATTCATCATAACAGCATTATAAACAGAGATCCATATACGGGGGACACTGGCCATCCAGGTCGGTTCTACCACAGCCAGGTCTTTAAGAATTGTCGAACTTGAAGTATACCATATTGACGCGCCTATCCTTATTCCCATGTATTCCACCATCCGTTCGAAAATATGCCATATAGGCAATACGGAAAGAAACTTATCGGAGCTGTTCAGGTTGAACGTAAACGGTAATGTTCCGACATTATGCATCATATTTCCATGAGACAGCGGTATCCCCTTGGGAGTACCCGTTGTCCCTGAGGTAAATATGAGCGTAGCTAGATCAGATGCTTTAGTTTCCCTGCGGCGTTTATAAAAAAGTTCCTGCTTTTCCGCGGATGCCTTCTTGCCTATTCCTATCAGATCATCGAAAGAATATATGTCCCGGTCGGCTTTTGAGCTTTTGTAATTTTCATCAAGTACTATAATTGACTTTATTTTTGGCAGCTGTTCTTTTATTTCAAGGATCCTTGCCAGCTCGTTTTCATTTTCCGCTATGACGATCTCTACTTCGCTGAACCCTAAGATGTATTTTATATCCTCGATAGTTGTCTCTGTTCCGCGCGGTACATCGTAGGCGCGGTTGCCCAGGATAGCCAGATCACATATCATCCATCTAATACAGTTTTCAGAAATGATCCCGACAACTTCTTTTTCTTTTAAACCTATCTCTATCAAACCCACGCCAAGAGCGGTTACCAGAGATTCCATCTGAGAGTACGTAGTATGAGAATAAGTAATTACTTCATCTATTTTGTGATCGGCTAATTCAACAGCCTCGGAATTTCTGACACAGAACGCGTTTTTGTCCTGATATGCCGCGACTGAATTAAGCCACATCTCGTTAATCGTGCTATTTACTGTTTTATCGGGATATTCTCTTTCCAATATTAAACTCCAGCCTTTCGTTATCCTTAACAAAATACCTTATAACATATAATTGTAATATTATAGGGCTATTTTTTATAATTTATAACTCCAAGTATAATACCTACTTCGGATCAAGTCAATGTGAATATTGTATTAAATCGTTATATACCACTTTATAATTGACTATTCCATAGATAAGTGTTATATTTTTTCGTATGGACTGATAAGCAGGAATAATCCTGATCTTCGTGAGTCTTCACTAAAAGGTTTAACCGTTTGTTCAAGAAAGTTGGATTTCATGCCCTTTAAAATAATTGTAACAGTCAAACAAGTACCGGATACACAGCAAATAACCGGTGAAGCCATGAAGCCTGACGGTACTGTGAATAGAGCAGCCCTCCCTGCGATCGTTAATCCTGAGGATTTGAATGCGCTCGAAGAAGCAATTAAGATTAAAATTAAATATGGAGGTCACATAACGGTCATCAGCATGGGGCCGCAAAAAGCAACCGAGGCGCTCAAGGAATGTTACTATCGCGGAGCAGATGATGTTATCCTCATATCGGACAGCGCCTTTGCCGGGGCTGATACACTGGCTACCTCTTTTACGCTTAAATGTGCTATTGACAAAATTGGTGAATATGATCTGATCCTTTGTGGACGCCAGGCTATAGACGGGGATACCGCCCAGGTCGGACCGCAGCTTGCTGAAAAACTTAAAATTAACCAGTTAACCTTTATCTCGCAGATCATTGATATTACTGAAGGGCCCGAAAACCGCATGATTGTAAAACGTTCAACAGAAAACGGGTACGAGATCCTGAAAAGCGCTCTTCCTGTTCTGCTTACCATTACAAACAACGCGAATAAACCGCGTTCCTCGAGCGTAAAGCGTCTTTTATCCTTTAAAAACATGGTATTCAGGAAAGAAAATACGCCTTTCGAAGAAACCGGTCTGGATCCTAAATATCTATCCGCAAGCGAACACTTTAAGGTATGGGATATTGAGTCTCTCGGAGTAGATAAATCACTTTGCGGTTTACAGGGTTCTCCTACGAGAGTAAAAAAAATAAAAGACGTTGTTTTGACGGCAGCCGGCACCAAACAGATATCCGGATCAGAAGAAGACATTTCGAATCTGATCAGAGAACTCAGGGAAGAACATATAATCGGATAACAGATAGAGAAAAATATGAGCGGTAAAAATAGTATATTAGTATTTGTTGAACAAAGCGGCGATAAAATAGCCTGTGTGAGTATTGAGCTGATATCCAAGGCAGTCAGACTGGCATCCGAACTTAAGGTGGATGTTACTGCAGTTGCTATCGGACATGGGCTAAAAGACAGGCTTGGATCGCTTGGTAATTACGGCTGTAACAAGGTTTACTGTATTGAAGATAAGCGACTTGCCCATTTTACGGCTGTTCCTTACGGGAAGATCACAGCCCAGGTTATAAAAAAATACAAACCCCAGATCGTACTGTTCGGAGCAACGACAACCGGCCGTTCAGTTGCCCCGCGGGTAGCTTCAGAATTAAAATGCGGTTTGACCGCGGATTGTACCGACCTGCAGATAGGAAGCCATAAAATAATGGATACGGTCTACGAGAACATCCTTATGCAGATCCGGCCGGCTTTCGGCGGCAATATTATCGCGACAATTGTTTCACCGGAAAGTTCCCCCAGCATGGCAACTGTCAGGGAAGGAGTAATGATAATATGTCCGCCGGATAGATCCAGATCCGCTGAAATTGTTCCTGAAGAATGTAAACTGAAAGACTCTGATTTTCTGACAGAAGTAATGGAAGTTGTAAATGAGGAAAAAAAGGTAGACTTAAAATCAACGAATATTGTAGTATCGGCCGGAATGGGCGCCTCAAGTCCGGGATCGCTTGCGCTCGTAAAAGAACTTGCTCATACTTTGGGCGGTGAACTCGGATGTTCCCGGGTTATCGTTGACACGGGAATACTTCATAAAGATCATCAGGTGGGACAGACCGGTATCACTGTAAGGCCGAAGTTATACATAGCCTGCGGAATATCCGGCCAGGTACAGCATCGAGCAGGTATGTCTGAATCCAAAAGGATCATCGCGATCAACTCAGATCCTCATGCTCCGATCTTCAAGATCGCGCATTATGGTATAGTTGGCGATCTGAATGAAATTATTCCAAAAATGATCAAGGCCTATAAAGGAGAAATAAAATTGGTATGTTAAACTTCTACAAGGATAACCCTGATATTTTATTTAACCTGAAAAACATGGATCTTAAGGAGATCATTGGATTAAAAGAAAACGGTTTTTCTGATAAAGACGAGTATCTTGATGCTCCGTCCAGCACTGAAGAGGCGCTTGATAATTATGCCCTTGTTCTGGATCTTGTAGGAGAAATAGCCGGTGAATATCTCTCTCCTAATGCCGCTGAGGTTGATAAGATCGGCGCAACTTTTAAAAATGGAGAAGTGGCGTATCCCGACGCGATAAACACGATCATTAAGCGATTAAGCGACGCGAATCTGATGGGTTTTACTTTTACACGAAAATACGGCGGACTTAATCTCCCCAAAACGATCTACGCGATGGCGATCGAGATCGTTTCCCGCGCGGATGCTTCTTTTATGACCATATTCGGATTACAGGAAATAGCTGAGACTATAAGCCATTTCGGTAATGATGATCAGCAGTCCCGGTACCTTCCGAGATTCAGTTCCGGTGAGGTGCTCGGCGCTATGGCCCTGACCGAACCCGATGCAGGAAGCGATCTTCAGGCGATACAGCTTAAAGCCTTTCAGGATGAAAACGGTAACTGGCGCCTTAACGGAGTAAAACGTTTTATTACCAATGGTTGCGCAAAGATCATTCTGGTCCTGGCGCGCTCGGAGGAAGATATAGAGGACGGGAGAGGCCTTTCTCTTTTTATTTACGAACGGGATAAAGACATGAAGATCAGGCGTATCGAAGACAAGCTCGGCATTCACGGCTCCCCCACCTGTGAACTTCAATTTAGTGATGCAAAAGCCGAACTTCTGGGTCAAAGAAAGCGGGGATTGATAAAATATACATGGGCCCTTATGAGCGGTGCCAGACTTGGAGTCTCGGCGCAGGCTGTCGGTATTGCTGAGGCAGCATACAGGGAAGCCAGTTTATATGCTTCAAAACGTATTCAATTCAATCAGACTATAGACAATTTCCCTCCGGTGTATGAAATGCTTACAGATATGAAAGTCAGTATAGAAGCCGGCCGCGCGCTGCTTTATGAAGCGGCGCGAATGGTTGATATGAAGGAGGGATTAGAGCATCGAATAGAAATACATCCCGAAACAAAGGCGGATCTAAAGACCAGATTAAGAGATTACACAGATTTCGAACAGCTTTTCACGTCCTTGCTTAAGTGTTATACCACTGAAATGGCCAACAGAGTCTGTTATGATGCCCTGCAGGTACACGGAGGCGTCGGATATACACGCGGTTTTGCCGTTGAAAGGCTTTGCAGGGACGCGCGGATCACAAGTATTTACGAAGGGACAACACAACTGCAGGTTGTCGCGGCTACAGGCGCTATCATGAAGGGTACAGTTTCCAAGCGGCTAAAAGATTATGAAAGCAATTATGGGCTTCAGCAGGTTCCTGAACTATTTGAAGGTGCCAAAAAATTAAGGGGAATGCTGGAAAGCGCCATTGTTCACGTGCAGGAAAAAGCAGATAGCACATACATTGAATACCATGCAAGGCGCCTGGTCGACATGGCCGCGGATACAATTATAAGCTATTTGTTGTGTATAAGCGCGCTTGCTTCAGATAAAAAGAAAAAAATAGCAGCTCTTTTTATTTCAAAAACAATACATAAAATAAAATCCACTCTGGACTACATACGATCAGACGATAAGTCACTGATAGAATTTCACCGA
The DNA here is from genome assembly GCA_013203355.1 of Candidatus Omnitrophota bacterium. Lineage (GTDB taxonomy): Bacteria > Omnitrophota > Gorgyraeia > JABMQH01 > JABMQH01 > JABMQH01. The sequence goes on from JABMQH010000164.1 coordinate 12,354, forward strand.
GATATAATCGGTCCGGAAGAATAAAAGTAGATTAGAGGTTCTTGCCCTCACGGGCAAAAATAGAAGGGAGTTTAAATCCACACAGCAATGATGTAATGCCAACTGAAATATAGACCTACCAAAATAAATATAATACCCGTAATTTTCCTTGTGTACCCTTCAAATTTAGCCAATTTATGAAACCAATGCGAAAACGATTGAATACCCAGTGTCATACCTACAGCAAAAATGACTACCGGTATTCCAGTTCCTATTCCATAAATAAGGGGCAAAACAATGCCGAAATTACTTTTTAATGCCAATGGGATTAGGCTGCCAAAAAATAATGCTGCGGCAATAGGACAAAAAGACAGCGCAAAAAGGGCTCCTAGCAAAAAAGCACCTTTTACGCCTGATTCAACCAATGCATTTTGCTTTTGATGTGATAATGAAAAACTTGCTATATTTAGCCGTATCATATCCAGTAAAAACAAGCCCACTATTATTAGTATTGGCCCCAACGCTTTGTTCATATACTTTTGTAGAAAATTTGCTACTGCAGGCACACTGACTAGCGACGCTATAATGATTATCCCTAAAATTGCGTATGTAAGCATTCGCCCAAGAATATAAGCTGTGCTTGACCAGAATACTAACTTCGGATGATTTATTTTTTTAGATAAAAAAGATATGGCTGCAATGTTTGTTGCTAACGGACAGGGGCTTATTGAAGTAAGTATTCCAAGCCACAAGGCAGAAACGCCGGCTAATATAATTTCAATCATTGATTGTTATCCCTTCAAATAATCTTTTTATTTCTTTTGTAACATAATCTAAGAATGCGTCTTTATTTTTTACATATTCCCATATCTCTGTAAGATTCTTATGCTCTACCTCCCTGCCATCTACTACCTTTGAAATTACAAGTGATTTCGTATAAATCTGGTAGTCATCCACATAGTGCGTATTGCCTTTTTTCTCAACATTTACCGTCTTAAATACCAGTCTTCCCGAATCAAGCTCATTCTTAAAATTACCTTCGATAGCTTCTTTGGTATATTTCTCCATTGTACGGCAAGTTGGACAGCGGAAATTACCATGGAGATAGTAAGCGATAACTTTATTATCAGAAGCAAACGAGATAATCGCA
>JABMQH010000165.1 GCA_013203355.1 Candidatus Omnitrophota bacterium
CTTATAATGGACTTAGGTCCATCCAAAGGTCTATGGGTAAGCTATGATAACAACCCATCCGCATCCTTCCCTAATATACATGGCTTAAGCCCTGTATCTATAACTACAGGAGACTTAAACGGTAACGGACAAGATGAGGTGATAGCTTACTTCGGTCCTGATAAAGGTATATGGGTTTACTATGATGGTACAACCTGGCAGCATTTATTTAGTTTGAGTGAGTAATTGTACAATTAACATCCCGCATTAGCCTACATAACATTTTTACCAGCCCCCGTTATTCCTTGATTTTTCTATATTATATGTTAATATTAATATGATAACCATATGAAAAGGTCCCTTTATTATAGTATAATCTTTATATGTATCTCCCTAATCTCCTTTATATCAGTAACTCATCCTAAAAGTATATCCTTTGATGAAGAATTTACTTTCGCAAGAAAGGCCTTTAATGATAAGTTCTATGACCTGTCAGAGGAGAGATTGGAGGGTCTTCGCAAGGAGTATCCGCAAAAAGATGAAATCCATCTTCTATTAGGGCAAACATACTTCTATTTAGGAAAGCTGGATGAGGCCTTAAAAGAGCTAAGCGTCTTAATAGAAAAAAACCCACCTTCTAAATTTTTGGCTGGTGCAACATATTGGATGGGGGAGGTTTATTTTAAATCGGGGGATTATAAAACAGCCATCACCTTTTATGAAAAGGTAATAAAGGATTTTCCTGATTCCTATCTTTTAAATTACGCCCTTTATTCAAAAGGGTGCGCGCTTTTTGATTTAAAACAGTTTGATTCAGCAGAAGATGTATTCAAGTCTGTTCTAAAAAAATCCCCGAAAGATAACCTTACTGAAGATTCCAAATTCAAGTTGGCAGAGATTTTTTATGAGCTAAAGAAACCCAAAGAAGCAAAGCGCCAGCTTTCGGAATATTTGAAGAAATATCCTGAGGCACAAAGGGTCAAGGATGCCTATTATCTTTTGGGAGAAATCGCTTATCAGGGGAGTGACTTCCAAGGCGCGGCTGAAAATTACGAAAAGGCGTTAAGTGAAACCCTAAAGACAACATGGCTCCCCTATGCGTATTATCATTTAGGCGAGTCTTATCTTAATTTGGATGAACCGAAAAAGGCGCAAGCGGCGTTTAAACGTTGTCGTGAGATTTCAGGGGATGGCCCGTTGACGGCAGAAGTAATATTGGCAATGGCAAAGACCTATTACAAGCTTGGTGATACCGATGAGGCATTGGCGTCTTATAAAGAGGCAGTCAAAAAGTTGAAATCGACAGATTTGGCATATGAGGCACACTATAATCTGGGGTGGCTATATAAAGAGCTTTCAAATCCCAGAGAGGCGCGTTTGGAATTCGAGAAAGTGAAGGAAGGCTCAAAAGATAGAATGCTTAAGGTGGCAAGTCTTTGCATGTTGGGTGACATGGATTTTGAAGATAAAGACCTAGACGCCGCATTAGAGAATTATGAAACAGTTCTAAATGACTATTCCGATAGTTATTATGCTGACTATGCCCAATATCAAGTGGGAGATATCCTATTAGAGCGCGAAAGGTACGATAGCGCGATACTCGCCTTCCAGAGCCTTTTGGTAAATTTTAAAAATAGCGCATTATTGGACGAAGGGCAATTTAAATTGGCTTTAGCGCACTATAAAAAGACAGAGTATTCAAGGGCCCACCAAGAATTTAGCAAGCTCCTTAAGAAATTCCCAGAGAGTTCACTTAAAGCCGATGCGCAATTCTACAGCGCTAATTCCCTTTATGCTTTAGGCCACTATAACCAGGCGTTGAAGCTATTCTCAAATATTGCCTCAAGCACCGAAGATGAAGATCTAATAAGGAAATCGCGATACATGATAGGGTGGTGCTATTTCCAAAAGGGCCTTGAGAAAGAGGCGGTCGCCGAATTCAAGAAATTTTTGTCTACATATCCAAAGATAGACTTAAGCCCAAACGTTACGCTTTGGCTTGGGGAATATTTTTATAATAACAGTAAGTTCAAAGAGGCCAAAAAATATTTTCAGCAAATAATAAGCGATTTTAGCCAAAGCGATATTTGTGGTGATGCCATTTATTGGCTCGGTTGGGTTTACTATGAGGAAGGGGATCTGGAATCAGCAAAGGAACAGTTCGAAAAGGTTGCTGTCGATTTTCCCAAAAGCGAACTGAGCGGACAAGCACTTTTAAAATTGGCGGATATCTTTAAAGAGCAAAACATGATTCAGGAGACATACGAGGTATTGAATGCCTGTATAGTAAGGTTCCCCAACACGGATTTTGAAAAACTCGCCTATAGAAAAGTAGGAAATCTTCTTATGGAAAATTTCCTTTTTGACAAGGCCATAGGTTATTTTAAGAGGGCGCTTACCGCAAAACGGACGGAGCTGAATGCGCAGATACAATTTCAGATCGGCGAGGCATTTCAGGGAAAAGGCGATTACAAACAGGCAGTTGCTGAGTATCTAAGGGTGGCATATATCTATCCGAAAGCAAAATTTTGGGTGTTGAGGGCTAGATTAAAAACGGCGGAGTCCTTAGAGAAGTTAGAGCGGCTTGATGAGGCGATAAAGGTATATGAGGATCTTGCGCAGGAAGATGCCGAGGAGGCCGATATTGCGAAAAAGAGACTAAATAAATTAAAAAAAGGAGGATTGTAAGATGTTCGAATTTATGCAAAGGGGCGGACCGGTAATGTGGGTGATATTTTTGTGTTCAGTGGTGGCTTTAGCGGTTGTCATCGAAAGGTTTATGCAATTGAGAAAGGCAAGAATAGATACCGGTAAATTTATGAATGAAGTCTCAAATCTGTTAAAGCGCAATAGGATCATAGAGGCTATTGATATGTGCAACCAGACGCCCGGCCCCATCTCCCAAGTTATGAAGGCAGGTATATTAAAACATGACAGGTCCAGGCCTGAGATAAGAGAGGCGATAGAAGATGCGGCAGTCGGGGAAATACCCATACTTGAGAAAAACTTAAGCATTCTGGCGACAATTGCCCACATCGCGCCCCTTTTAGGTCTCTTAGGGACAGTCACGGGAATGGTTAGGGCATTTCAGGTGATTGAACAAAAGGCAACCGCGCTCCAGCCGGTTAATCCTAAGGATTTAGCGGGTGGGATATGGGAGGCATTACTGACTACCGTTTTTGGGCTTTGTATCGCAATACCTACATATGTCGCCTATAATTTTTTCGTTAACAAGGTCAATGGATTTATTCTCGATATGGAAAAAAGCGCAACAGACCTGGTAAATCTCTTATCATCCAGGAGGGAAGAATAATGAGATTTAAAAGACATGTTGAGCTTGAAAAAGGCCAGCTTGATATTGCGCCGCTTATAGACGTCGTATTTTTATTATTGATATTTTTTATGCTTACCTCAAGTTTCATATTTCAGCCAGGCATCAAGATAAACTTACCAAAGGCGGTTACAAGCGAAGTCATTCATGAAAAAAGCATTATCATAGTAATCAATTCCAAAAATTATATATATCTGAATGATAGGGTGATTACGATGTCTGAATTGGCTTCACGGCTGAGTATAGCAGCCAAGGAAAACAAGCCGCTGCTTATCAAGGCTGATAGGCGCGCCTCCCTAGGTAAGGTTGTTGAAGTATGGGATTTGTGCAGAGATGAGGGTATTTCACGGATAAACATAGCTACGAGCCAGGAGATTAAATAGCGGGTAAGATAATGTTTAGAGATAAACCTTTTAATGCAGCGCTTTTGATTTCAATATTATGGCATATCTTCTGCATGTTTTTTGTGACAATAGTGGTTTTACCGACAAGTTTTCCGTTGGCAAAGGTATCAAACATTTCATTTTTAGGGCCGCTATTAGAAAAAACAGCTTTTGAAATAATGATTGAAAGAAACGTGCCGTCTAAACACACATTATATGGACGGCCTACGCGTTTTAACAACATGCCTTTGAAGCGCGGCAGAAAAGAAGAGATGAATATAAAATTTAAGGACTTTCTTTCAACAGAGAGAAGGAGAGACACCAGAGTAAGCAGCAAAGACCTTTTTGGCGATTCAAAGGTTGCACCGCCTTTTCAACATGTCAGCTCAAAAGTTAGCGAAGAAGAGCCATGGCAAAAAAATCTTTTTATAAAAGGCCCCCTAGTTAAACGAGACATATTATTTAAACCGGAGATGCCGGTGATTTCAGAAAGGATAGGCCAGAGACAAAAGTCATTTATTGTTAAACTAAAGGCTAATGTGCTGCCTGGAGGCAATGTAAGCGAGGTTACACTTTTGGCCTCAAGCGGGTATCCCGACATAGATCTTAAGGCGATTAATTACATGAAAGGATTTCGATTTTCACCTTTGGGTCCAGCGGCCAAAGATAAATCAGAATGGGGAAATATAAGAATAAACCTTAAAAGCAGATGATTCCCGTTAGACCTCTTCAGACACGTTCTGTTTTGTGTATAAAGAATATGGCATTGCATAATATATCTAAGGTATTAAATATAACGGTATTTGGAGGTCTAACGGGATGATCCCCGGTAGACACTGTTGTGTTCTAATGGGGCGAAAAAGAGGTGTCTAACGGGGTGATAAAAATAGAGCTGTCTTTAGCAATCTCTTTATACCTTATATTTTCCGTAATAGGGATATTGCTGCTATGGGTCTTCTTTGAACGAAAAAGAGGTTTTGGGGGGATCAATCCGGAGGAGAAATTTATCTGGCAATGTCATATATGCACGTTTTTTTATATTGATAGCCAGAGTGATGAAATTTCAATTTGTCCGAGATGTGGAACTTATAATTCAAGAAAACAAGAGAAGAAGGGAGGTGGGGAGGCGTGATAACCAAGATAGGAATTACCGCAGGCGATATCTGGTATTACCTGGAAAAGCATCAAAGGAGCGGCTTAACAAAAATAGGCAAAGGTATCGATAAGCCTAGAGATGATCTTCTGATGAGCATTGGCTGGCTTGCTAGAGAAGGCCATATTGTTGTAGAAAAACTAGGTGATGAATACGAAGTCTGGTTGAGGGAGTCGGAACCTGCCAGGTGATACCGTATTTTGATAGGTGAGAACATTGTGTTTAACAAAATGAAAGGAGCAGAAATGGAGAGACGTATAAAAACTGACGAGACGTTACCGATAATCGCACCGCTTAAGGTATTGGGCCATATCACCATAAATAAAAAGTTCGGGTGGTGGTCTGTAGTGGCGTTGGTGGAGTCCTGGGGCAGAAAACAAGTATGCCTCTATCTATGGCAGAAAAAAGGCGATAGATGGGCCCGCAAGCAGAAGTTTGCGATACACAGTCAGGAGGACTGGAGTATTATAACCGACGCTGTTGAAACAATGGTTTCAGAATTAGGATAAATCAATCCCTTTAATTAGGAGTATAATGAGGATAATCTACACAGATGCCTATTTGGTAGACATAGGCAGTCATGTGTTTCCTACCGAGAAGTATGGAATGGTCCGCGATCTTTTGCTTAAAAATGATGGTTTTAAAGAAGAAAACTTTATCCAGCCAACGTTAGCAAAGGATGAAGATATTCTTTTGGTACATGCTAAATCTTATCTTGATAAGTTTAAAGCCGGAAGATTATCTATCCAGGAACAATTGAGGCTTGAGCTACCGCATTCCAAAGAATTGGTAAGGGCCTCTCTTTTGTGTGCAGGCGGTTCGATCATGGCCGCTAAGCTTGCGCTAAAGAATGCAATCGGCATACATTTAGGAGGAGGATTTCACCATGCCTTCCCTGATCACGGCGAAGGCTTTTGTGTTTTCAACGACATAGCAATTGCAATACGTCGCCTTAAAAAGGATGGTTTGATAAAAAGGGCAATGGTAATAGATTGTGATCTGCATCAGGGGAATGGTACCGCTTATATCTTTCAAGACGACAAAGATGTTTTTACCTTTTCCATACATCAGGAGAATAACTATCCATCTCCAAAACCACCAAGCAGCCTCGACATAGGCCTGGAAGACGGCGCGGGAGATACGAGATATTTGGAAGAGTTAAATAAAAATATTCCAGAAAGGATCAAGGATTTTAAACCGGATTTGATAATTTATGTAGCAGGTGCCGATCCCTACAAGGAAGACCAGATCGGGAATTTGAGTTTGAGCATTGACGGGTTAAAGAAAAGAGATGAGTTTGTTTTTGAGGCGGGCACCAAATTCCATGTCCCTGTGTGTGTTGTGTTGGCAGGCGGCTACGCCGTAAAAAAGGAGGACACCGCCACGATTCATTATAATACCATCAAGACAGGGTTAAGATATGAGCAATAAATTTATAATCGTTTTTGTAACGGCACCATCAAAAAAAGAGGGTAAGCATATTGTCACGGCCTTAATAAGAAAGAGGCTTATTGCCTGTGGTAATATTTTAAATAAAATTGACTCAACTTTTATCTGGAATGCAAAAGTAGATAAGGCGAAAGAGGTTTTAATAATACTCAAGACGAAGAGGGCCCTGTTTAAAAAGATAGCCCGTGAGATTGAAAGGCTTCACAGCTATGAGGTCCCGGAAATTATAGCTATGCCTATTATAGAAGGAAGCGCGAGATACTTAAAGTGGATTGATGAAAGCGTTTGTAAGAATTTTTAAACTTCTAGGTTACGTTTGTTGTTTTTGTTCTTTAACAGTTGGTCTTCTTGGCTGTGCCACCATCTATAATCCCGCTACCGGAAAAGAGGAGATGGTGCTGGTAAGTACTGATGATGAACGCGCAATTGGCGTGAAGATGGCCCGCCACATTGAGGGAAGACTCGAACTTGACGAAGATGCGTTTGTCCAAACAAGGGTAAAGGCTATTGGTGAAGTGCTTGCCGCAGCTTCCGATAGAAGGGACCTGCCTTATTACTTTAAAGTCCTAAAAAGCGAAGACGTAAATGCCTTTACGACGCCAGGGGCTTATGTATATTTGTTTAGGGGGCTTGTAGATCAGGCTGATTCAGATGCTGAACTTGCATCCGTTATTGCTCATGAGATCGGCCATATCGCCGCGAGGCACGCCGCAAAGAAGATGGAGCTTGAGATGGGATATAATTTGGTCATTGCCCTTGCCTTTTCGCGCGGATCAAAAAGGGATCTGGAACGCTATGTAAATATTGGCTTTGACCTCATTTCGCGCGGGTATTCAAGGGAGGATGAACTTTTTGCCGATAAGCTCGCGATACGTTATCTTATACAAGCGGGTTACGACCCATATGGTATGGTTTCATTCATGGAGAAGATAGATAAGATCGAAAGGGAAAAAGGCGGCGTATCATTATATCTTTTGAGGTCACATCCTTATATGTCGCAGAGGATATATGAAGCCGAAAAAGAGATAGCATTTCAATTAAGCAAAAGGGGAGCAAGATAGCCGTGGTGCGGATGTGTAGGTTTTTGGTTTGTGTTTTTAGCTTTGGATTTCTAATGGGCGGTTTTTCTTTTGCAGCGGATGAAAAAGGAGGAGATATGCAGATTACAGAGAAAATAATAAAACTCCCTGCCCCCAGACTCAAAAGCAACATTTCGTTGGAAGAGACGATTTATAAAAGGAGGTCAAAGAGGCGCTTTACCCAGCAGGGGTTAACGCTTGAACAAGTAAGCCAGATCTTATGGTCCGCGCAGGGGATAACTAATAAGGCAGGTTTCCGAACGGTTCCATCAGCGGGAGCATTATATCCATTAGAGATTTATGCAATGAAAAAAGACGGTTTCTTTCATTATATACAGGAGGATCACAAAATAAAGTTACTTTCAAATAAGGATTTAAGGTCACGCCTCTCGGATGCAGCATGGGGGCAGAGTTTTATCGAAGAGGCGCCGCTTGACATTATCATTTGCGCCGTTTACTCCCGCGTAACTTCAAAATATGGACAACGGGGTACAAGATATACCGATATAGAGGTTGGTCATGCAGGCCAGAATATTCAGCTACAGGCAGTTGCGCTGGGCCTGGATTCTTGTGTTGTTGGGGCATTTGGCTTAAAAGAAGTGGCGGGATTAATGAATTTACCAAAGGACGAAGAGCCTTTATATATTATTCCAATCGGTTATACAAAGTAAAAAAAGGAGGAAGTATGGAAGCCAAGGAAAAGGAGAAGATTCTTTTAGTTGATGATGATGAGGTTGTGTTGGGAAAATTAGGAAATATGCTGGAGCATAAGGGATGGAAATGCCTTAAGGCCCCTACGGGAGAGATAGCCCTGGATGCTTTCGAGATGAATGATGTGGATGTAGTGATCCTGGATATAAATTTACCGAGGATAGACGGCTTTGAGGTTCTAAAGAAGATGAAGGCCCTGAAGCCAAACGTTCCTATCGTTATCCTGACGGCATTAGGCTACGAAAAGGAAGAAGTTGATAAGGCATTAAATCTCGGTGCCGCTGGATATGTAGGTAAGGCCATGCCGGTCATAAGTATAGTTAGTACGATAAAGAGAGTGTTAGGCCACAAATAAACTAAATTTTCTATATGGGGCGGTAGTTCAGTTGGGAGAACGCCTCGTTCGCAACGAGGAGGTCAGCGGTTCGAACCCGCTCCGCTCCACCAATCTTAAGAGGTGCAATGATGTCAGGTGCAGCTGTTAAAAGGGCATTAATTTTTATCCCATTAGCTATTTTGTTCATTCTCTGCGGAAGTCTTTTAGCCGATGGAATCAAGAAGGCTGACCTTGCAGGCCGCTGGTATCCGGCCGATAAAGGAACATTGGAAGCTATGCTCGAAGGATTCATAAGACAGGCACCCGTTGCACCCGTAGACGGCGAGATCTTTGGCTTAATTGCACCCCATGCGGGTTACGAATATTCCGGCCGCACGGCAGGTTTTGGTTTTAAGGCGGTGAGAGATAAAGGATATAAGACCGTAGTGATAATCGGATTTACCCATCGCAAATTTTTCAATGGGGTTTCCGTATACAATAAAGGAGGATTTCAAACGCCGTTGGGTATAGCAGCGATAGATGCTGATTTCTCTAAGAGCCTGATAGAACAAAATGAAAGTATCTCTTTCTATCCGGATTTGTTTGATGATGAGAATTCCGTTGAGATGATAATCCCCTTTGTGCAAAGCGCCTTAAAAGATGCAAAGATTGTCCCAGTGGCTTTTGGTATCCAGGATTATCGTTCATGCAGGATTTTATCCGAGGCATTAGTAAACGTGATAAAGGATAGGAGCGATGTATTGATTATAGCCAGCACAGATATGTCCCACCAGCGTTCTTATAAAGCGGCAAATCTGATGGATAACTTCACAATCAGAACGATGAAAAAATTTGAGCCAAAAAGAACATACAATATGGTAAAAAATGGCGCATCCGAGCTTTGCGGTGTCGCACCCGTTGTGACTATGATGCTTGCGATGAAGACCCTGGGAATTAATAATATCAAAGTTTTAAAGTATGAAAATTCAGGGGATGTGACCGGGAATAAAGATGGGGTAGTGGGGTATATGAGTGCGGCGTTTTATAAACAGATAACAGAAGGGAGGAAGGCGGACATGCTTGATGGCAAGCAGAAAAAGAGATTGCTTGAAATAGCCAGGACGACTATAGAGGAACATATTACGAAAGAGACAACGCCGGAATTTACGGAAACCGACCCGAAGCTTTTAAAGGAGAGGGGCGCGTTTGTCACGCTTCACTATAAAGGGAATCTAAGGGGTTGCATCGGAAATATCATCGGGGGAGGACCTCTATATAAAACGGTGAAGAATATGGCAATTGAATCATCTACGAACGATCCAAGGTTTGACGCCGTAACCGTCAGGGAGTTAAAGGATATACATATAGAAATTTCTGTTTTAAGTGAACCGAAAAGAGTAACCGATGTAAATGAAATTATAATGGGCAAGCACGGAGTGATAGTGAAGGGAGTCTTCGGAAGAGGTGTTTATTTACCGCAGGTTGCAACTGAAACAGGGTGGAGTAGAGAACAGTTTTTAAGCAGCCTTTGCGCTCAAAAGGCAGGCATTTC
>JABMQH010000166.1 GCA_013203355.1 Candidatus Omnitrophota bacterium
AGCAGGTTCCCTCCCGGGAGAGGTTATTATTATAGGTGTAGAGCCAAAAGAGATAGGTTGGGGCCTTGAGTTGACTGATTGTCTAAAACAAAAAGTTCCGGATATTATAAACCACGTCATCGCAAAAAGCGAAGTCGCGGCCGAAGTTCACAGTCGGGACAGTTTCCGCAGAGGCCGCGGGAAACTGTCCCCATAGTCGTAACACACGCGAAGTTGTGACCGATAGGAGGGTATTAATGATTCTTACAGAAAAAAAGCCTATAAATGAGATTTTGGAGTTTCTCAAAGAAGATAAAGATGTTTTCTTGTTGGCGTGCAATGGCTGTCCTGAAGCCGCCCAAACTGGCGGTGAAGCAGCCCTTTTGAGCATGAAGGAAGAGCTCAAGAAGGCCGGAAAGCAAGTCGCCGGCGAGACGATAATTGATTTCCTTTGCAATAAGATATTGGTAAATATGAGGCTTCTCAGGCATAAGAATAAAATTGAGGGCTCTGATTCTATTTTGATAATGTCGTGCGGTATCGGTGTCCAGGCGGTATCAAATGCAACCAATACAAAAGTTAAGCCTGCATTGAACACCATATCTATGGGGGGTTTTCAGGGATTATGGCCTGCTGAAGAACGTTGTCAGCAATGCGGTGACTGCGTCCTGGATTCAACGGGCGGGGTTTGCCCTATCACTTTCTGCACTAAAAGCCTCCTTAATGGCCCTTGCGGTGGCGCAAAGGACGGCAAATGTGAAACCGATAAGGAAAAGGATTGCGGGTGGGAGCTTATTTACAACAGGTTAAAAAATACCGGGCAGTTGGACAAACTAAAAAAACTTCACAAGCCCAGAAATTACAAAAAAATGGAACCTACCTCCCAGCTGCGCAAAACAACGTTTTATAATATAGAGCAGTAAGCCACTTCTCTACTTACCTCGCTGCAACCTGGCGCATTCAAGCGTATTGCGCATTAACATCGTTACTGTCAACGGTCCTACGCCGCCCGGGACGGGTGTAATAAGAGAGGCCCTCTGTGAAGCACCTTCAAAATCCACGTCTCCTACGATTTTTCCTTCCACACGGTTTATGCCTACATCAATAACAGTTGTTCCCTCCTCGATCCAGTCGCCTTTAATGAGTCCTGCTTTGCCTACGGCCACAATCAGAATTTCTGCTTTTTTTACATGATCCTGCAATTTTCCGGCTTGAGATGTTCCGATGTGACAGACAGTAACGGTAGCAAATTTTTCTAGCAGCAGGAGGGCTAACGGCTTGCCTACGATTTCACTATGCCCTACAATGACTACCTCTTTCCCATTCAAGTCAATCTTTGTCTCTTTTAATAATTCCATTACTGCGGCAGGTGTGCAGGGAAGCACCTTTGCCCTTCCGAAAACAATCTTCCCGATATTGGCCGGGTGTAAACCTTCTACGTCTTTTTCCGGAAGGATGAATTGACTTATTTTTTTATAATCAATTTGTGGCGGGAGGGGCATCTGTATGATTATCCCGTTCACAGATTTATCGGAATTTAATTTCTGAATAAATTCGCAAAGGGCTGCTTCTGTAGTTTCCTTGCCTAACTTTTGAAATCTGTATTCAATACCTAAGCTATCTGCTGTCTTCTGTTGAGATTTCGCATAGGCCTCCGCACCGGCATTCTCACCTACCTGTACACTTGCTAAGACAGGCTTTGTACCTAAGGCCTGTACCTGTTGCTTTATCTCTTCCTTAATCTTTAACGCAATAGGTTTTCCTTCTAATAAATTTGCCGGCATAAAACCTCACTTTCCGATAATCTTGTTGATTTCCGTTTCTGAAATTCCCTTGTATGTTAATAATCCCTCCTCTAGTACATTCAATTCCCTGGAAGCGATTTCATTAAACTTGATATCCTCAATCTCCTTCTGGTTCATGACAACATTTATTTTGGCAGAATAAAACGCCGCTTCCAATAAACGGACCGGCACCTCGACATCACATATCAGATTTTTATTGGCATTTTTTGCCAACTCGGGGCAGAACCTCATTGCTTCAACGCTATATTTACAAATATCCAGCGGGACCGAAAGGGCATGCTTGAGCGCATTTTGCATAATCTCTTTTCGTCCCTTCTTATGTTCTTCTGTGTCCTTTGGCAGCTTATACGCATCCGCTACCGCCTCATAGCTTTTTATATCCTTCATAAAGAACTCAATAAAAATGGCTCTGAGCTCCTCGGATCTGATAAGCAATTTGCTCGCCACATCTTCAAAACTCTTATATTTCTTATTACCGATCGTAAAGTTTAATACCATGCTCATTAAGGCAGCCGCCATAGCCCCTGACAGCGCCGCAGAGCTACCGCCGCCCGGTGCCGGCATCTTAGCTGCCAAATCTTTTAGGTACTTCCTTATGGACCCATCGACGTACATACACCCTCCTTCATTGGGGAACGTTCCTTTAAAATAAGCCGAGGACTTTGCCGTCCTTATCTATATCGATCTTTGTACCTGCTGGCACCGAAGGTAAACCTGGCATGGTGCGCATGTCTCCGCACAGCGGATATAAAAATCCCGCGCCAACGGATGCCCTTATATCCCTTATGGGCAAAGTATATCCCGTAGGCCTTCCTTTTAATTTCGGGTCATGCGAAAGTGACAGATGTGTCTTCGCCATACATAACGGTAAGTTACTAAATCCCAGGCTCTCGAAACTTTTAATCTTTTCTTCAGCCAAAGGCGCATACGAGACATCCTTTGCCCCATAGACCTTGGTCGCAATGATCTCTATCTTTTTCTTTATCGATATATCCAGAGGATACAAGAATTGGAAGTTGCTTGGTTTTTCGGCAGCCTTCACTACAGCCTTTGCCAGTTCTTCGCCGCCTTTTGAGCCTTCGGCCCATACGTCACTTACCACCGCATCCTCTGCCCCAGCTTTCTGAGCCTTCTTTTTTATCACCTCTAACTCTTTATCCGTATCATTGGTGAATCTGTTTATGGCTACGACAACAGGTATCCCAAAAAGCCTCATGTTCTCTATATGCTTCTCCAAATTCGAGCAGCCCTCTGCTACTGCATCTAAATTCTCCTTTAAGAGACCTTCATCGAGGGGTTTTCCCGCAACAACTGTGAATTTGCCGGAATGCATCTTAAGGGCGCGGACTGAACATACCATAACAACCGCATCCGGCTTAAGGCCGCTATATCGGCATTTTATGTTAAAGAACTTCTCAGCTCCGCAATCAGCCCCGAAACCGCTTTCTGTAACGACATATTCTGCCAATTTTGTGGCAATCTTATCCGCAATAATAGAGCTGTTTCCATGTGCTATATTAGCAAAAGGGCCTGCATGAACAAGGCACGGTGTGTTTTCAAGTGTCTGCATGAGCGTCGGCTTAATTGCATCCCTCATTAGGACCGTCATGGCTCCCGCGACTTTTAAATCCTCGGCCGTAACAGACTTGCCATCCTTTGACATTGCAACAATCATCCGGCCAAGACGTTTACGCAAATCGGGCAAATCGGTTGTCAGTGCCAATATCGCCATAACCTCGCTTGCAACAGTTATATCAAAACCGCTGTCGCGCGGAACGCCGTCCTGTTGTCCCCCAAGCCCGATCTTAATATTGCGAAGGGCCCTATCGCTTACGTCAACAACCCTGCGCCAGTAAATCTTTTCAATATCAATATTTAATTTATTGCCTTTTAGGAGTGAATTATCCAAAAATGCCGCACAGAGATTATGTGCCAGACCCACGGCGTGCACGTCACCGGTAAGGTGCAGATTAAAATCCTCCATCGGCACAACCTGAGAATAACCGCCCCCTGCGGCCCCGCCCTTTATCCCGAAAACGGGTCCTAGAGAAGGCTGACGAATGTCTACAATGGTCTTCTTCCCTATTCGATTAAGCCCCATCGAAAGGCCTATGGTCGTAACGGTCTTTCCTTCGCCCAAGGGGGTCGGTGTAATAGCGGTCACATCTATATACTTGGCGTTTTTGTTGCCGCCAATTTTTTTCAAGATCTCTAAAGAGACCTTTGCTTTATATTTTCCATATAATTCCAGATACTCCTCCGGGATTCCAATTTCTTTTGCCACCTCAATAATGGGTTTCATTGTTGCGCCCTGCGCAATTGCTAAATCGGAAGGGACTTTCTTCATCAATCCTCCTTTCTGTATTTCTCCATAACCATTTTTACCGGCATAAAACTCTTCCTGTGAATGGGGCATGGCCCAAAACTCCTTAAAAGCAGGCAGTGTTTTTGGGTCCCGTAACCTTTGTTAAATTTAAATCCGTATTGGGGGTACCGCCTGTCAAATTCAAACATCATTGAATCTCTAACAACCTTCGCCACTATCGAGGCTGCGGCGATAGATATACTGCGCGAATCTCCCCGTATAATGCATTCCTTGCGAATAGGTAAGTTCAAATTTATTTTTCCGTCAATTAAAAGATAGTCGGGTTTTATGCCCAACCCCCTAACTGCCTGTTCCATAGCCCTGCGGGTTGCATTTAATATATTAATCTTATCTATCTCCCTGTGGTTCACTGAGCCTACAGAAACCAGGCAACTCCTTAAGATTTCAAAAAAAACTTTCTCCCTTTTTGCGGGGGAAAGCTTTTTTGAATCATCTATTCTTTCATTAAACAGCGCTTTTCCTATAAAAACTGCCGCAGCCACCACGGGTCCGGCTAGTGGCCCTCTTCCTGCCTCATCAATACCAGCGATTAATTTAAATCCCTTCCTTCTGGTCTTCTTCTCGTAATAGAACATCTTTGGGTTCCGGCAATTTTGATGCAGCCCCTATCTTTTCATCAACCCTTGTAGCCTTACCGATCTTCTTCCTTAAATAATACAGTTTGGAACGACGCACCTTGCCCTTCTTTACAACTTCAACCTTTTGAACAAAAGGCGAGTGCAGCGGGAAGGCCCTCTCGATCCCTTCACCGAAGGAAATCTTTCTTACGGTGAAACTGGAACTTACGCCAGTGCCCCTCTTTGCAATCACAATCCCTTCAAAAATCTGCGTCCTTGTCTTTTCGTCTTCCGCGATCTTGACATGAACCTTAACCGTGTCCCCTACTCTAAAATTTGGAAGCTCCTTTTTAAGGCTGTCTGCCTCCACAGATTTCATCTTATTCTCCCTCGAAATCATTTTCTCATACCTGCCTTTCTAGTTATTTTTAAAGACTTTTTATATCTCCAGTTTTCTATTTTATGGTGGTTGCCGGTCAATAAAACCTCCGGCACCTTCAAGCCATTGTAAGCCCTCGGCCTTGTATATTGAGGATACTCCAGCATCTCATCTTGAAAAGACTCAAATTTTGTCGACTCTTTATTGCCCAGAACGCCCGGGACCATCCTCGTAATCGCATCTATCATAACCATCGCGGGGATCTCCCCTCCCGTAAGTACGTAATCACCAATTGAGATCTCATCTGTGACAAGGGCCTTCCTTACCCTCTCATCCACACCTTCATATCTGCCGCAAATCAATACAAGGTGCTTTTGTTTAGCCAGCCTGTTAGCCGCCTTTTGATTAAATTTTTTTCCCTGCGGGCTTAACAGGATTACCCTGGATCCCTTGGATCTTTTTGTTAAAGAGCTTACAGCGTCAAATATCGGCTGGCAAGATAGGATCATCCCCGGCCCGCCGCCATAAGGCCTGTCGTCTACCTTCTTGTGCTTGTCCTTACTCCATCGGCGCAGATCATGGACTTCTATTCGAACAAGCTTCTTCTTTCTGGCCCTTTTGATGATTGACTCATCCAGCGCGCCTGCAAACATCCTTGGAAAAAGGGTCAATATATCTATGTGCAACATATTTAAACCGCGTTAAACAATTTTTTGTTTTTTTAATAAACTTTTAACGGTGGGCGATGGTTTTGCCCCATTTTTGATCCAATATTCGGCACGTTCCTTATTGATTTTGCACTCTACGGGATCTTTCCTCATATCGCAATAGCCGATCTCCTCTATAAATCGACCGTCTCGAGGACTTCTTGAATCGGTTACCACGACCCTGGAACATGGCTTTCTTGTCGTGCCCATCCTTTTTAACCTTATTACTACAGCCATCTCATATCTCCTTTTCTCTTAATATCCTTGCTCCCAACTTAGTCATTTTCCATTCAATACGCTCATAGCCTCTATCCAAATGATAAATCCTTGAAATATTTGTACGCCCTCCCGCTGCCAAACCTGCCAAGACCAAAGCGGCAGAGGCCCTTAAATCTGATGCCATAATTTCGGCTCCGCTCAATTGTTTAACCCCTCTGACAATAGCGCTTGGGCCTTCTAAGTGAATCTGTGCACCCATCCTGTTTAATTCGCTTATATGAATAAACCTTTCCGGGTATATCTTTTCCGTAATAACACTTATGCCTTTTGTAACCGTCATGAGGCTCATCATCTGCGCCTGCATGTCTGTCGGGAAACCGGGATATGGAAAGGTTGTAGTATCCACAGGCGTCAAGGCCTTTTTACGTCGGACCCTTATGCCACCCTTTACATTGGTCACGGAAACTCCGGCCTCGTTTAGATTATCAATAACAGCTGTAAGGTGCTCTGTCCTGGCTCCCTTAAGGATAATATCGCCGTCGGTAATCGCTGAGGCAATCATATATGTCCCAGCCTCAATCCTGTCAGGGATAATCGTGTGTTCTGCCCCGTGTAGGCGTTTTACACCTTCCACCTCTATCCTTGGCGTGCCATGGCCTTTTACCTTTGAGCCCATCTTTATTAAAAAATTTGCCAGGTCCTGTATTTCTGGCTCGCAAGCTGCGTTTTCTATAACGGATCTTCCTTCCGCGAGGACCGCCGCCATTAATGTATTTGCTGTTGCCAAAACGCTTGAGCCGAAATGTCCACCAAGATAAATATTTGCACCGCGTAGTTTCTTGGCGCGGGCTATAACATACCCTTTTTTTATGTTTACATCAACGCCCAATGCCCTTATCCCTTTAAGGTGTAAATCTATCGGCCTTGGTCCTATAATACAACCGCCTGGTAATGAAATCTCTGCCTGGCGCAGCCTTCCGATGAGCGGGCCTAAGACGCAAACGGATGCGCGCATTGTGCTTACTAATCTATAAGGAGCAACAAATTTACGTTCTTTCGCGGGCTCAACCACAACAACCTGGCCATCAATGCTTGCCCTCATCCCCAGCACCTTAAGCAGCTTAAGCATCGTTGTTATATCTTTAAGGACTGACGGAACATTCTTGATGATGCATTTGCAATCAGACAGGATGGTAGCCGCCAGGATAGGCAAACATGCGTTCTTTGCCCCGCTTATATCTACTGTCCCTTTAAGCTTACGGCCGCCTTCTATAACTAACCTATCCATTGAGCAACAACAATCCTTTTAATATGATTATAGTCTAATATATGCCTTATGTTGATAAACCCAGACTTTTTGAATAGCGTCTTTACCTCATCGGCTTGGTCAAAGCCTACCTCCACCATCAAAAAACCCTCTTTTATCAAAAATCTTCCGGAGTCTTTTATGAGACGGCGATAAAAATCCAGGCCATCCTGGCCGCCATCCAACGCTATTCTAGGCTCAAAGCTAATTTCTTTCTTGAGCCCGCGAATATGTGGCGAGGCCACATATGGCGGATTTGAAATAATTAAATTATATTTTGTTTGCGCTAAATCCTCGAACAGATCGCTTAAAACAAACTCTATGTCCGCATCTGCCTGATTTAAGCGTGCATTTCTCTTGGCTACAAAAAGTGCCTGCTTCGAAATATCGGAACCTATTATTTTACAGTCAGTTATAAACTTTGTCAAGGCAATTGCAATATTTCCACTTCCGGTGCCTAAATCAAGGATAACGGGGGCCTTAATACCTTTAACAGCCTCTATTGCCTTCTCAACTAACAGCTCTGTCTCCGGTCTAGGTATCAATACATCCGGGGTTACAGCAAACTCATACCCCATAAATTCTGTCTTACCAATTATATACTGTAGCGGCCTGCCCTCTGTGCGCTCTTCTATAAAGATACGAAACTTCTTTAAAACCTCATTGTTTATATTCCCCTCGTAAATATATAGCCCTGCCCTTTGTACTCCCAATAGATAACTTAACATAATCTCGGCATCAAGGCGGGTAACTTCTGCCTGTGCCTTTTTAATCAGTTGCAAGCAACTTATGTGGGCTGGGTATTCAGTGCTCGGTGTTCGATTCTCGGTTTTGGGTTCTGGGTTCTTGGTATTTATCATAGTCACTTACTTACCACCTAGCTTTAGTTTCTTCTCCTCCTCTTTTAATCCTACAATCAGCTTATCCAGATTCCCTTCTAAAATATTCTCAAGCTCATGCAGGGTTAGCCCTATCCTATGGTCCGTAACGCGCCTATCTGGGAAATTGTAAGTCCTTATCTTTTCACTCCTGTCACCCGTCCCAACCTGTTTTTTTCTGTCCTTTGAAACTTTTTTTGCCTGATCTATCCGGTTGGCCTCGTATAATCTAGCCCTCAATACCCTTAGGGCCTTCATTTTATTCTTATATTGCGACCTCTCATCCTGACAGGCAACAACCAGTCCTGTCGGCAGATGTGTTATCCTTACTGCCGATTCAGTCTTATTTACGCTCTGTCCTCCTTTGCCACCTGATCTAAATACATCTATTCTTAAATCCTCTGTTTTTATCTCAACATCCCTCTCTTCTGCTTCCGGTAATACGGCAACCGTTGCTGCAGAGGTATGTATCCGACCGCTGGCCTCAGTCTCAGGGACGCGCTGAACTCTATGGGTGCCGCTTTCAAATTTTAACTTATCGTAAACCATTTTTCCGGATATAGAAAATATGATTTCCTTGAAACCGCCTTTTTCACTCGGATTTGAGCTCATCACTTCTATCTGCCATCCTTGTCTTTGGGCATATTTTGAGTACATCCTGAAAAGATTCGCCGCAAACAGGCCTGCCTCAAGGCCCCCCGTACCAGCCCGTATTTCCATAATGATGTTCTTCCCTATTAGGGGATCCGCCTCTGTAATCAAGAGATTCCCGATCTCAACTATCAGGGACTCTTTGCGTTTGGTCAGCTCTTCCAATTCCTGTTTTGCCAATTCAATAAAGGAATCGTCGTGGCATTTTTCTCCAAGCATACGCTCGGTATCTTTTATCTCATTCAACAGCTTCTGGTATTCGTTATACTTGCTAACCAGTTTGCCGAGTTCGGCAAACTCCTTGGCATATTTCTGATATAGATTTGAATTGGCAATTACGCCAGGATCAGAAATCAAGCGTTGGAGTTCTTCGTGACGAGCCCTCTTTTTTTCTATGTCCTTGAACATAACCGGTTACTTTGCGTATTTTTTCTTAAATTTCTCTACCCTGCCGGCAGTATCCATAAGCTTTTGTTTCCCTGTAAAAAATGGATGGCATTTCGAGCAGATCTCGATCTTTATATTTTGCTTTGTGGACCTGGTGTGTATCACCTCTCCGCAGGCACAAGTAATGGTTGCCTCCTTATATTCCGGGTGAATCTTGGCCTTCATGTTTGGTCTCCTTCCTTATAGTTTATTATTTATGGACAACAGAAATTCTGCGTTTGACTTTGTCTTCTTAAGTTTCTCGATTAAAAGCTGCATTGCCTCCTCGCTGGATAATTCATTTAGCGCCTTCCTTATCATCCAAACCCGCTTCAGCTCTTCGGCGTCCATTAAGAGCTCTTCCTTTCTTGTGTTAGAGCGCTTTATGTCAATTGCGGGATAGATCCTCTTTTGAAATAGCGTCCTGTCCAGCTGGAGCTCCATATTTCCCGTTCCTTTAAATTCTTCAAAGATGACGTCGTCCATCCTGGAGCCGGTATCAACCAATGCGGTTGCTATGATTGTCAGGCTCCCGCCCTCATCAATCTTTCTCGCGGCCCCAAAAAACCTCTTTGGCTTTTGGAGAGCATTTGAATCAATACCTCCTGAAAGGATCTTGCCCGAATGCGGCATAACCGCATTGTATGCCCTTGCCAGACGGGTCATGGAATCCAGCAATATTATCACATCCTGCTTATGCTCAACAAGCCGTTTGGCCTTTTCCAAGACAACCTCTGCGACCTGTACATGCCTTTCAGGCGGCTCATCAAATGTTGAACTGATGACTTCTCCCTTTTTGATAGACCGTTGCATGTCCGTAACCTCTTCGGGCCTCTCATCAATCAGCAGGACTATTGGTATAACATCCGGATAATTAGTAGCAATCGCGTTGATTACCTTCTGAAGTAAAATCGTTTTTCCGCTATAAGGCGCCGCTACGATCAACCCCCTTTGCCCTTTCCCAATTGGTGTCAACAAATCTATTACGCGGGTTGATAGCTCCTTAGGATCTGTTTCCAGGATATATCTCTCGTTTGGATAAATAGGCGTCAGGTTATCAAATAAAATCTTGTCCCTCGACTCCTCGGGGTTTTCGAAGTTAACGGCCTCAACCTTTAAAAGGGCAAAATATCTCTCGCCCTCTTTAGGCGGTCTTATTTGGCCGCTTACCGTGTCCCCTGTGCGCAGGTCAAATTTTCTGATCTGCGAGGGTGATATATAAATATCATCGGGACAGGGCAGGTAATTGTAATTCGGGCTTCTTAAAAAGCCGAATCCGTCAGGCAATACCTCCAGCACCCCCTCTCCGAATATAAGACCGTTTTTCTCGGTCTGGGCCTGCAGTATCTTAAAGATCAGGTCCTGTTTTTTCAGACCGCTTGCCCCTTCAATCGTCAATTCCCTGGCGATCTTATTCAGATCTGAAATCTTTAGATTTTTAAGCTTCGCGATCTCTAGATTCTTTTTTTCTGTACTGTTTGTCGTTGGATTTGTTCCCATATCCTTTTCACCTTCCTCTTTGTTCGTTCCTCCGTACCACTATTATCTATTATAAAATCAGAAAACCTGATTTTCTCTTTTATGGGCATCTGTATCTTTATTCTCGTCAGAATATTTTTTTTATCCAGGCCCGTGCTTTTTTTGCACCGCTTTATCTGCAAATCCCTGTTAACCGTTACGACTATTAACTTATCAACCATATTCGACAAACCTGCTTCAATCAATAAGGGGGCATCCATCACCACGATTACGTCAGGCCTCTTTGATCGTAAGTGCTTTATCTGGCTCTTCATCCTTTGAATCACAGGAGGATGGATAATCTTGCATAGCTTCGCAAGAAGCAGCTTATTCTTAAAAGCGGCTTCCCCTAAATATCTTCTGTTTATTTTCTTATTTTTTCCTAAGATCCCTTTTCCGAAAATTGCCAAGATCTTTTTACGCACCTTCACGTTAGCTAAAACGCCATGGGTAATTTTATCTGCGTTAAGAACAACCGCGCCAAGGTTCTTGAGAATTTTGGAAACGGTTGTCTTTCCGCTTCCGAAACTACCAGTGACACCTATTACCTTCATCCCGTTACACACCCCACTTTTTCACCCCGTTATACACAACAGCGTGTACCGGGATTCATCAACTCGCGATCTCCTCTAATTCGAGCCAGTTTTTACCCACAGAGATATTTACCTTAATCGGAACCGAAAGTGCCATTATGCCTTCCATTTTTTTCTTCACTAAATCAGTAATGGTTTTTAATTCATCTTTCGGTACATCAAATACCAACTCATCGTGCACCTGAAGGATCATGGCAGAATACAACTTGCCGGATTCTAATTCTTTATGAATATCTATCATGGCTAATTTGATCAAGTCTGCGGCGGAACCCTGTATGGGTGTGTTTATGGCGGTCCTCTCTGCGAAATTGCGTATATTTATATTCTCGCTATTTATCTCAGGGATGTATCTACGTCTATTCAGAAGTGTAGTCACGAAACCTTCCTCGCGCGCCCCTCCTATGCATTTGTATATGAATTCCCTGACCTTGGGGTATCTTTCAAAATAAGAATCTATAAATTTCTGTGCCTTCTCAACCTCGATCCCCAAATCCTTTGAAAGTCCGTAAGCACTCATTCCGTAAACAATACCGAAATTTACTGTCTTCGCCTGGCTCCTTTGCTGATCTGTCACGTGATCCTGCGGGACATCAAATATAAGAGAAGCGGTATGGCTATGAACGTCAAGATCTCCCTGAAGGGCCTCCCGCAATACCTCATCCCCTGAAAGATGCGCAAGTATCCTCAATTCAATCTGCGAATAATCAGCCGAAAGTATAACTGATTTTTTATCCTTGGGGATAAATGCCTTCCTTATTTGTCTCCCGATTTCCGTTCTTACTGGAATGTTTTGAAGATTCGGTTCACTGCTCGACAACCTTCCTGTTGAGGTTACGGTTTGGTTAAAAGAGGTATGAATCCTTTTAGTCTTTGTGTTTATAAGTTTTGGGAGGGCGTCCATATAAGTGGATTTTAACTTCGCCAACCCGCGATATTCCAAAAGTGCCTTCGGCAGGCTATGTTTGCCCGCGAGCTTCCACAACACCTCTTCGTCGGTAGACATCCCTGTCTTTGTCCTCTTTATGACCGGCAGCTTCAGTTTTACAAACAGAATATCCTGTAATTGTTTCGGAGAATTTATATTGAATTCACAACCCGCCATCTCATAAATATCTTTTGTTAGGGCCTCTAGTTTCTTCTGTGTCTTTTTTGAGATTTCTTCCATGTAGCCTACATCTAATGAAACACCTAAAAATTCCATCCTGGCAAGCACGTCAATAAGCGGTATCTCTACATCGCTGAAAAGCTCTAATAGCCCCTTCTCCCTTAGCCGTTTTTCTAATATCTCTTTGAGCCTTAAGGTAACATCGCTATCCTCGCAACAATAACTGCAAACCCTATCTATATCTACTTGGTCCATGGTAATCTGCTTTTTCCCTTTTCCTATAAGCTCGGAGATATCCGTCATTTTATGGTTTAAATACTCGAGTGCGATGCTGCTTAAATTATGGGTCAATTTCGATTGATTCAACAAATAAGATGCCACCATCGTATCAAAATAGATTCCTCGCAAATCTATTCCGTGATTAGCCAAAACGAGCTTCTCATATTTTATATTCTGCCCAATCTTTTTTACTGTCTCGTCCTCAAGTATAGGCTTAATTTTCCCCAAAACGTACTCTGTGTTCAAGCCTTGTGTCCTAAAATCTATGTAATCCGCCTTGCCCTCTTCCCAGCAAAAAGAAACGCCTACAAGAGAAGCCTGTATCGGGTCTGAACTAGTTGTCTCAAAGTCGAAGGCAAACAGGTCCTGGGAGGATAATCGCTTTAAGAAATCCTTGAATGCCTTTTCCCCTTTAATTAGTCGATAGGATGCGTCTAATTCCTTTCTCTCTATAACCTGGTCGAGTAGCGTTTTGAATTCCAGGTCCCGGAAGAGTGTCGTCAACTTCTCTCTGTCAGGTTCCTGCATTTTGAGGTCTTCAAATTTCACCTCAATAGGGACCTTGCAGTCTAAAAGTGCAAGTTCCTTGCTCATCTCTGCCTGGTTTTTGTATTTTTTTAGAAGTTCCCGCTTCGCCTCTGATTTTATTTTATCCAAGTTGTTAAATAGGCTCTCAAGGCTTCCGAATTCAGCTATCAGCTGTATGGCCGTCTTCTCTCCTATCCCGGTAACCCCTGGGATATTGTCAGAGGCATCTCCCATTAAAGCCATAAGGTCGGTTATTTGCTCGGGCCCAACTTTAAACTGCTCCTTCACTGCCTCTGCATCAAGCACTAAGCCCTCCTTATGAGTGTTGTAAACTTTTATATGCGGACCTATTAATTGCAACGCATCCTTATCCCCTGTAACAATAAAGGTATCGATCACCTTAGATGAGGCCTCCTTTGCAAGTGTCGCCAATATATCATCTGCCTCATAACCTTGTTGTTCAAAAATAGGTATATTGTAGGCCCCAAGCGTTTCCTTGATCAAGGGGATTTGACTAACCAGATCATCCGGCATAGGCTTTCTTGTGATTTTATATGCTTCAAATTTTTTATGCCTGAAGGTAGGACCCCTCAAGTCAAAGGCCACGCCTAGATAATCCGGGTTCTGTTCCTTAATCAGCTTATTAAGCATCGCGATAAATCCATATACTGCATTTGTGGGTTGTCCTTTAGAGTTCATAAGCGTCCTAATTGCATAATATGCCCTATAACAGAAAAAAGTTCCGTCAATTAGAAATAGTCTTTTGTTCACTCCGTTAGATCTCCCACTTCAACCCCATTAGAGCACAACAAGATCTAACGGGGTTCATTTTTAAAAAGAGTTATCCTGCGTCTTTGTGATTTGTATATTTATGATAAAATGAAGGGACATTAATCCTCAATAGTGGTCAAGCGATATTTGGAAAGGTAATCATCCAAATCCTTTATACTCTTCGTAAGGTCCTCCATCCCTTCTTTTACGGCATCTACATTCAAGCTCTCGCTGTCGAGGGTCATCTTAAATTTCTCCAGCTCCAGGCCCGCCATATTCACAAGGCCCTTTACTTTATTCACCCTGCTTTTCAATTCACCCGTCATTTCATTTATTGCTTCTGCGAGATCTTGTAACTCATCGTTTTTTCTAAGGTGCAACTTTGCGCTTAAATCGCCGCTTGCAATCGATTTTAAATACTTTCCTATTCTAAAAACCGGCCCTGCAATCCTGTGGGAGAGAATTATGGAAATCACAACCACAAGCGGTGTGATCAAAGCAAGTCTTAATAAAAGCGTGAAGTTTACGGTCCTCATGATTGCAACCAGCCTCCCCTGAGGATAAACGGCGGAAAGCTTTTCCCCCATCAGAAGCCAACCGGTATAATAGACCGTATATCCCGTCAGCCATGCTACCACAAACATAAAGAGTAGAATAAGGCCCGTGTACTTCAATTGAAATTTTGTGTTTATTAAATACTTTTTGCGTATTATTTTGTTTTGCTGCTCCATTTTACCCTCTCTTCCAGATTGCAAGCTCCCTTTGTATTTCGAGATTCAATAAACCTTTTTTTGTCTCTTCGATCAATTTGTAAGCGGATTCCAGCGGCATGTACCGCGTAGGAGATTCCCCGATCTTTATCAGCAGGTCGCCCTCGATGATACCCGCCTTCTTTAAGGGGCCCGCCTCTAAGATGGAAATAACCATCAACCCTCTGAATTTTGTCCTCAACCTCCCCCCGATCATCTCCTCCGCACCTCTAAATATACGTTTTTCATTCAAGACCAGGGGGGCCTTCCTTGCAATTACCATCTTAAGCTCATTTATTGTACCGCTTAGCAGCAAGGTATAAACATCTTCGAGCTGCATATATCGTACTAATTTGCCCCAAACTGATATAATCGTATCACCCTTCTTTATACCCGCCTCATAAGCGACGGATTTTTTAAACACCTTATCAACCTTAACCTGTGAATCGATAACCCTTATGGAAATACCTAATCTTCTTTGCAATTCTTCAGCTCTTATACCCAAAGATACCGATAGGTTTTTTTTACCTGTTACCTTGCCCATCTTTTCTTCGGTATCTTGCTTAATCGCAATCTGCGCTTCGAGATCCTGCTCCCTTGTCTGTAATATCAGATTAGTGAGCAATATCGTCCCATCCTGCGCTTCTTTCATATCAGGATTAATTTTATGGGCGGCCTTATAATAATAAAGAGCGGCTTTGTATTCTCCCTTGTCTTTGTATATTTGCCCCATCTTAACAAGATTGGCCTCAGGGGTATCGTATCTAATCTTCTC
>JABMQH010000167.1 GCA_013203355.1 Candidatus Omnitrophota bacterium
TCTCATATAGCATGATAGAATTTGCATTGGTTGGAAAAATGATAAACAAGGAAGGGGAATAAATTCAAATGAAATCTATGGTTATAATTTTATGTGTAGTATTTTTAATGTCTTTTTATTTTAGTCCAGTTTCTGCAGAATTATTAAAAAAGCACACAGCAGAAGTAGGAGTTGAAGTATCTCATATCACTTATGAAGAACCTGGAGTGATGGAGGATAAAGGCATGATGTATGGAGTATCTGGTTCATATACTTATCATCATCCTGAACCGACGTTTATGTTAAAAGGAGAAGGTAAGTTTAGTTGTGGACAGGTAGATTATTCATCTTCGAATACTGGGGATATGGATAATGTTGATGATTTTATGTTGGAATATAGGGGATTAGGAGGTTATGATTTTTTTATATCACAAACATTTGTTATTACACCTTACACAGGAATAGGATATAGATATTTAAATGATGATTCAGGCGGGATGACTACGACAACAGGTGCATGGGGTTATGAACGAGAATCAAATTATTTTTATAGTCCGATAGGAATAGAAGTTATTACCGATTTAGAAAACGGCTGGTCTCTGGGAGGTATGATAGAATATGACCTGTTCTGGGCAGGAAAACAGAAAAGCCATCTCAGCGATGTCGTCAGTTATAGCGACCTTGAGAATGACCAGGATAGCGGGTATGGTATAAAGGGGTCTGTAAGAATTCAAAAGAAAAACGCAGATATAGATATCGTAATAGAGCCTTTCATAAGATATTGGGCTATCGAGAAGTCAAATGAATCAGATCTTATCTATGAAGATGTAATTATCGGGTATGGTTATGAGCCTGAAAATGATTCTGTGGAAATTGGTTTTAAACTTGCAATAAATTTTTAGCTGTAATATATTCTTTTAATGATTTTATAACTCTTCATCCGCACAAACATGGCACATATCTCCTTTCATCGAGACCATTACGCCATGTCCGTCGGTATTTCTCATATATTTTTAAGCTTTTTTTCGCTTTGTGGCACTACGTTTAAAAAATAAAACTACCCTTCTCTCCCCACTGCAGCGTCGAGAAGTGCATTTTTAACATGCCAAATGCCCTATGTAACTGGCAAACTTGCGAGGCTAATTCTATGACTTGTTCTCGCAATGTTACCACTATTTGTTCTGCTTTGAACTTTTTTCTTGCTATATTTTTCCTTTTCTAGTAGTATTAATTATAGCTCAAACAAGTGAAATTTTTGTTTCGCAAAATATTGATTTTATTGCAAAAAAAGGTCGTAAATGGGAAGGATTTCTATACTAATTTTTGTATTTGTTTTTTCTTTGTCATTATGCGCCTTTGCTTCAGATTTGCAGAATGAAAAGGAATCTCAGAAATGGAGTTTTCCTTATGTTCACGAAATAGGTGTTTTTACAGGTTTTGCCATGACCAAGCTGGAGGAACAAGGAGATTATGAGATTGTGCCGGCCCAATTACGTTTAGGATATAATCTTAATTCTGTAAATTTAGGTTTTTGCGATTTGTTTCTTCCCATTTTCCGTAAATTTAATATAAAACCCAAAGGTTTTACTGAGTTTTTATTCGAGTCTTTTGCAAATACGGTAATCGGCCCAGATAATAATGTTGAGGCAGGATGCACTATCCTACTTAAATATTCCTATCCGTTAACAGAGAAGATATATCCATATGCGCTAAGTGGAGGAGGCGTTGCGTATATCAGTCAAGATACCCGGGAACAATCACTGCAATGGGGATTCACCCCTCAGTCAGGCGTTGGTATTTCCTATCTTTTTAAGAAGGATACGGCTCTTAATATGGAATACAGGTACCGGCATTTCTCTAATGCAGACATAAAGAAGCCGAATGAAGGGATAAATGTTAGTATGTTTCTTGTAGGAGTTTCTTTGTTTTATTAAAATATGGTGAAAAAGATTATGAAAACAGTTTTGATTGTCGGAGGTAGCCGCGGTATTGGCAAAGCTATTGCCCTAAGTATGGCCGATTCTGGATGGGATATTTGGCTGACTTATCAAAGCAACCATAAGGCTGCAGAAGAAACCAAAAAAGCGATAGAGGAGCTAGGTGTCTCCTGTCGGATTTTTGCATTTGATGTTGCGGATTATTCAGCGACCATGGAAGCTTTAAGCAAGATTTGCGACGAGACCCCACCCCATGCAGTAGTATATAATGCCGGTGTTGCGAGGGATAACCTTATGGTCTGGATGACCAAGGAAGAATGGAATACAGTTATTTCTACAAATTTGAATGGATTTTATAATATCATGCACGTTGTGCTTTTCCCTATACTTCGCGAGAAACGCGGACGCATTGTAGCTGTCTCATCGACTTCTGGCCAGATTGGACAGGCAGGGCAGGTAAATTATTCTGCTTCTAAAGCAGGACTGATTGGCGCAGTTAAAGCCTTGGCCCGAGAAGTAGGCAAAAAAAATATCATGGTGAATGTTGTGGCTCCCGGCATAATCGAAACTGAGATGACTAAAGAGTTTCCCAAAGACGCAATTATTCCGCTTATTCCCTTGGGGCGTTTTGGCCAAGCGAAAGAAGTGGCGTCAGTAGTAAATTTTCTGTGTACCGAAGAGGATATGTATGTTCACGGGCAGGTTATCGGTATTAACGGTGGTTTAGCAATTTAATAACAGTAGATTTGACTAAAAAATACGATCATATAGTTGTAGGAAGTGGTATAAGCGGTTTAACTTTGACGCTGATTCTCGCGATGAACGGACGGAAAGTCCTTCTTCTTGAGAAAGCGCCTCATATCGGTGGAAGTCTCAAACGTTTTTACAAGAAAGGCGTTCCCTTTGATACTGGTTTCCACTTTACAGGCGGTTTTTCTTCTGACGGCGTTTTAAATGACATGCTGAATGTTTTGGGTATCCTCGATCGTATTAAGCCAATTTTCCTTTCTGCTCCGGGAGCAAATCGTTTTGTGTTCGAGCAGGATGGAAAGGTCTATGATATGCCTTCTGGGACGGATAATTTTAGAGCCGCACTGCATAGCTATTTTCCGGGTGAATCCGCCGTAATTGATAAATATTTTAAGCTGGTTAAAAAGGTTTGCCATGCAACGGTAACGTTTGATCTGCATAAAATTATGCTTTCTGCGAATGCCATCGATGAAGATTTCATCAGTCTTGAGCAGGTGCTCGACTCTTTGACAGGTAATGCCAATCTCAAAGGGCTTCTATCAGCATTATGTTTGTGTTATGGAGTACCACCGAAAGAAATATCGTTTGCAAATCATGCCCGTGTTGTCGTTGGATTGTACGAGTCTATAGCGCGCATTGAACACGGGGGCGAAGCGTTCATTCACGCATTTGCCGACCGCTTTGAGCAATCCGACATTGATATTCTCTGCAATACTTCTGTCGCCGAATGTGCTGATATCAAAAATAATTGTGTCGGTGAATTTGTGTTAGATAATGGGGATGTGGTAGCCGCGGATAATTGTATCTTTACTATTCATCCACATGAAATTTTAAAAATACTGCCACGTAAGCACTTTAGCAAGGCATTTGTAGACAGAGTTTCTTCTTTCGAGAATTCTAACGGTTTTTTTTCTATTTTTGGCGTTGTGCAGAATGCTGACCCTTCAACCTTCGGGCCGAGCATTGTTTCTCTTCTTCCTTGTTCGGATTTGAACGCTCTACTTGACCCTATCTATAAGGGAGGAACAGCGCTTGCTGTAATACGTAGCGTGGAAGAGGCTAGGAGTAAAACGCATTGTGTAATTACTGCTTTTGAGCCGGAATTCTTTTCTAATGTCAGCCAGTGGGCTGATTCTTCTGTAGGGAGAAGGCCTGCTGCTTATAGTGAATATAAAGCATGTAAGGTTGAGGAAATTTCCCGACGTATTTGCAATTTGTATCCGCAATATCGCAAAGAATTCAGTATCCTGGATGCCGCTTCGGTATTGACATTTCGGGATTACCTGTTTTCGCCTGAAGGCAACGCCTATGGGATAAAACAGAAGATGGGGCAGTTTAATCTCTTTGGTAAGCTTCCGCTGGTTAACATTTATGTCACCGGACAAAGCGCTGTTTTGCCAGGTATTGTGGGCGCTATGCTATCTTCATTTATTGTGGCCAGGAGTTTGATCGAGAAAGAAAAGTATAGTAATTTCATTGAAAGGAGGTTGTCCCCTTGAGGAGAGTAGTGATTACCGGTTTGGGAGCAATTACTCCTTTAGGTAACAGTACAGAGGCCCTTATTTTAGGGATTGAGCGCGGAGTGTGTGCAACTGAGTATATCTCTGCGTGGCAAGAGTACAAAGGGTTGCGTTGTCTTGTGGGAGCACCTGTGCAGATGCAGGATGAGAAATTGATTCCACGCAAGAATAGGCGTTCAATGGGTAGATTAAGTATATTTGCTGTTCAGGCAGCCCAGCAGGCTCTTAGAGATGCGGGGATCTCTCAGGAAGAGTTATCTAGTAGTTTGCTTGGTTGTGTTATTGGTTCGACCATGGGGAGCGCAGAGAGTATCGCGGAGGCATTTGAAACAATTCTCCCGGATAATGACTTGGCTAAACTTACCTCGACAAAATTTTTTCAATGTGTTTCGCACACTGCAGCGATGAATGTAGCGCAATATTTGGGTATAACCGGTACCGTGATGGCGACCAACTCTGCCTGTGCTTCAGCCTTGCAGGCGATTGGTACAGGGTATAATCTCATTCGCCTAGGTGAGCAGGATATTGTGTTATGTGGAGGAGCAGAAGATTTGCATCCAATAGTTGTTGGTTCCTTTGATGTCCTCTTTGCTGCTTCTTCAAGCTATAATCAAACTCCTAAAATGACCCCCAGGCCATTTGATGCCAAGCGCGATGGCCTTGTTTGCGGGGAGGGCAGCGGTATTGTAGTCCTGGAGGATTATGAAAGAGCGAAAAAAAGAAAGGCTAAAATTTATGCTGAGATTACCGGCTATAGCAGCCACGGAAACGGTAGTCATGTCAGTGAATCAAATCGAGAGGCTATTGTGCTCTGCGTGGAGGAGGCATTGCAGAGGGCAGCGGTATCGCCTCAGGATATTGATTATATTAACGCACACGCCACTGCTACGATCCAGGGGGATGTAGAGGAAGCTGCTGCCATTCGTCAAATCTTTGGTAATACCGTTGCGATAAGTAGTCTTAAGGGCAATATCGGACATACGCTGGGTGCCTCTGGATCCATAGAGCTAATCGCTTCATTGATTATGATGGAAAAAGGCGTGATTTATCCCACCCTAAATTTGGAAGAGCCGGATAAGGATTGCCAGGGGATTAAACATATCATGAAACCTCTCAACAAAGAGGTAAATATTTTACTTAAAAATTGTTTTGCCTTTGGAGGGATCAATGCTTCTCTGGTTTGTAAAAAAGAGAAGTGAAAGATGAAAAGACAAATTGATCTATTTGTTGCGCAATGGTTGTTATTGTGCTCTGAGAATTATACAAGATGATTATCGCAGGTATTTTATTATAGGAGGTTATGATGGTTGAACAAGACATAATACGTAAAGTTAATGAAGTCTTTACAGATTCGTTTGAAATACCTAGTGGTAAACTTGTACTGGAGGCAAATATATTCAAAGATCTGGGACTCGACAGTTTGGATATTGTTGATCTCGTGGTATCCTTGCAGAAGAAATTCGGGGTAATTATCCGGGATGATGACCGCGTGAGGACCGTACGCACCTTAGGGGATATTTATAATTTTATTCAATTAATAAAAACAGAAACCAAGAAGTAATGCGAATTTTGAAGCTAATATATCTCAACGTTACTTTTTATACGTTATTTATTATTTTTTCTTTGGTTGCTATATCATTATCTACTTTTTTCATTATTTGTTGCAGGCTGGTCTTATCATATCGACAAACCCTGAAGTGTCTGCGCATAGCAATTCTTTGGTATGCCACAGTGGTTATCCGTATCTTGGCGTTTCCATTAGTGCGTCTTGAGTATAAAAATTATACTCAAGACGATCTGGGCGGCCCGTGTATATTTATTTGTAATCATCGCTCAGCCTCAGACGCCTTTCTTTCAGCTGTAGTGTCCACGGAAGCTATTCAGATAGTTAATATTTGGCCATTCCGGTTTCCGGTTTTAGGTATCATAGCAAAGCTTGCCGGATATTTAAGTGTGCGAGAGATGCCTTTTGAAGATTTTTTGGTCAAAGCAACTAAGCTTTTGAGGGAAGGAGTTTCTGTAATTGTTTTTCCTGAAGGGACGCGTTCCACGGACAATTCGATAGGATCATTTCATGGAGCAATATTTCGCGTAGCTCTTAAAACAAAAAGCCCAATTGTCCCTTTATGCATTGCTGGAAATAAACAAATTCCACCTAAGGGTTCTGCATTTTTACATCCGGGACTAATCAAGGTACATCGACTAAAGCCCATTCTCTGGAAAGAATACGGGGCGTTTACCCCATTTAAATTTAAAAATTATGTCCGCCAAATAATTATTGATGAAGTTGCGGATATGGAAAGATGTGCATGAAGGATTTCGGAGCTTATAAAGAAATTGGTTTTTCTTCCGCTGACAGTATAAAGTCAGTTCAACAAAGGCTTTTGCGTAAGCACATTACTTATTGCAAGGAGCATTCTCCGTTTTATCAAAGTGTATTCAAAAAATATAATATAAATCCTCGAAAGATCGGCTTGGATAATCTTTGCGATATTCCTTTTACCGATAAGGCAGATATCGAAAATGATAATGACGCATTTTTAGCCATTAGTCCAGAGAAGATAGAGGATACCGTGTTTTCTTCAGGAACGACAGGCAAGTCTATTAAGATATCCTATACAGAGTTAGATTTAAGCAGGCTGGCCTACAATGAAGAAAAATCATTTCTTGCCTGTGGCTTTGACGACAAAGATGTTGTGCTTTTAACCTGTACTCTTGATCGTTGTTTTGTCGCAGGGTTGGCTTATTATCTAGGTGTTCGGGCTGTCGGAGCAACTGCGATTAGAAACGGACTAAACACTTTAGAAAGTCATGCAGAAGTAATCCAGCGCATAAGGCCGACTGCTATTGTCGGCGTGCCCAGTTTTATTAGAAAACTCGGATTTTTTTTAGATGAAGAGAAGATGACCGTGCGGAAAGAAAATGTGTCCAAGTTAGTCTGTATAGGTGAGCCTTTGCGGGGAGAGAAACTAGAGTCTCTTAAGATGGCTGTTGATATAGAAGAGACCTGGGGAGCAAAAGCATATTCTACTTATTCTTCTTCTGAGATCGTGACTACTTTTTGCGAATGTGCTGCTCAGACAGGAGGACATCTGCATCCTGATCTGGCAGTAGTAGAAATAGTGGATGAGAAAGGCATAGTTCTTGGGCCGAGAGAAAAAGGCGAGGTAGTGGTAACACCAATGCGAGTGGAAGGTATGCCTTTAGTGCGTTTTAAGACAGGAGATATAAGTTTTATTATAGATGAGCCATGCAGCTGTGGTAGATATACTCTTAGGCTTGGCCCGATTTTAGGCAGAAAAAAACAGATGATGAAGGTAGCCGGTACAACGATTTACCCTCAGGCTATATACTCGGTGCTTGAGGAGATTGATGGGGTGAAGGGATATTATATAACTGCCTCCAGTAAAAACGAGCTTTCTGATGCCGTTGAAGTGTATCTCGCAGCCGAAGGCTCTGGTTGTACTGTCGAGACAATCCAGAATAAATTGCAAGCCCGGATCAGATTCAAGCCGCGAGTATTTATCCGAGACGAAGAATTTATTAAGGGGCAGGTCTATAGTCAGAAGTCCCGTAAACCTACCCGTTTCATAGACAAGAGAATAAAATGAATAATTGTCTAAATCCGTTAGATGCTTTTGAGTTTACCCGGGAGGAGATTGATGATGCGATAAAGAACAATCGCCTTCTTTCTATGGAGATAGAATTCAGCACCCGTTGTAATTTGCGCTGTCAGTATTGTTATATCTCTGAGAAGAAACATTTCAGTGGGGAGCTTACTCGGGAAGAGATACGCGATGTTATCCTGCAGTCAAAAGCGTTAGGTGCTAGAAAGATCATTGTTCTCGGCGGTGAGCCTATGATATATCCGCATGTTATGGAGATGCTTCAGTTTATCAGAGGAGAGGGGTTTAAGGTTGAGTTGTTCACCAACGGTTACCAGATTTCCTCGGAGATTGCCCGACTGCTATTCGATTTGGGTGTCTTTGTGGTTTTAAAGATGAATAGCAGAGTAGAGAATATTCAAGATGCACTTTCCGGAAAAAAAGGTGCGTACAAGAATATACAAGAAGCCTTTACAAACTTAAAACGTGCAGGCTACCCGGGGGAGTATGGTAGCTTTGGGGTAAGCAGTATTATTTGTCAACAGAATATTAATGATATCCCCCAGATGTGGGAATGGCTGCGCGAACAGAATATTATCCCATATTTTGAGATGATTACTCCTCAGGGGCGGGGGCGTACGAACGAATGGTTGCATGTAAATACCCACCGTTTGAAGGAGGTATTCGACAGGTTGGCAGAAATTGACCGTGTTAAATATAATCGTAATTGGGATCCTCAGCCTCCGCTTGCGGGAATTAAATGCCTGCGCCATCAGTTTTCGTGCATGATAAATTCTCAGGGAGATGTTTTCCCTTGCGTAGGAATAAATATTTCCACAGGAAATATTAGAGAAAGTAAACTTTCTGATATTATCAGAGATAGCGAAGCTATACAGGATTTGAGGAATTACCGTAGGTATATCAAGGGGCCTTGTCGGGATTGTGATAAATCAAGTCATTGTTATGGATGTCGTGGTGTAGCGTATCAGCTTACTGGTGACTATCTTGCTTCTGATCCCTGGTGTTGGAATAATATCAATAAACAGAATGAGATTGTACATCTTCCTGTAGCGGCGGAGCAGCTTATCCCACAACAGGCGCCTATGCGGGTGATTACTAAATTAGAGAAAGTAGCAGACCGCAGCGGAGAGGTTTCGGTGTATATATCTAATGATATGCTTTTTTTACGAGAGGATGGCTTTCTTGATGAAACGGTGTATCTGGAAATGATTGCTCAGGCCGCGGCAGCGCTTAACGGTTTTAAGGCGCTGGGAGCGAATGATAAAGTGGTGGAAGGTTTTCTGTTAGGAGCAAAGCATCTAGAAATATTCGGAAAGGCCCAGCTCGGAGAAACTTTGACTGTATCTATTTTTAAGGATACGTACTACGGAGATTTTAGTATTATTAAGGGGAAGGTCTTGCGGGGTGATGAATTGCTTGCGCAGGGAGAGGTTAAGTTTTGGGAAAACAAAGGAAATGACACATGAGACGAATAATAGCGTCATTTCTGTTTTTTATTTGTTTACAAGCAGGCAATGTTTACGCCGATAATTCTTCCCTGGATATAAATATCGTGCTTGAGGACCTGGAAAGGATAATGTCCGGGACAAAAACTATTCAAGCAGATTTTATCCAGGAGAAAAGCCTCGCGCTTTTTAATCAGAAAATTATTTTAAAGGGCAAAGTTTTTATCCAAAAACCCGGGCGTTTTTCCTGGAGGGTGATGAGCCCTAAGCGTTATTCTATAGTAATAAATGGCAGTACGATCAGGCAGTGGGATGAGGATACTAATCAGGTGCAGCAAGTGTCTTTATCTAGAAACTTTAGCTTTCGGGTAGCTATTGAACAAATGCAGAATTGGTTTTGTGGAACATTTAAAGCTATGCTAAATGATTATAAAATAACTCTGACTACGAAGCAGCCAATTTCATTGGAGTTTATTCCTTTGAAAGGTTCAGTCTCCCGTAATTTTATTGAGCGTGTGAGTGTTCTCTTTCAAGATGATGCGCATTACATCAAAAAGGTGCACATTAAAGAAAAAAGTGGAGATAGCACTTCCTTGGTCTTTATAAATACTCAGCTTAATCAACCGATATTGTCAAGTGCCTGGAAGGTTAAAACAGATGTCCGGTGATTATCTTTCCCGAGTGCATGATTTAGTGCAAAAGCGTAAGAAAATCGTCATTGGACTCTTAGGAGTTGTGATCGTCTCTTCAATAATCGGGCTTAAATTTGTTAAATATAATAACGATATAGAGATAATGTTGCCTCAAGATGCCGATGTGCAGAATACCATGCATTTCCTGCGTGAGGCTAATTTCTCGGATAAGTTGGTTATTTCTTTGAAACTTAATGATGAGTTACATACTACGCAGGATCTGATATTGGCTAGTGACCAGCTGGCAGCTTCCATAAGATCTTCTCCCTTGGTAAAACAGGTGATTAGTAATGTCTCCGCAGGCAATGTGCCATCGGAGATGATTTCTTTTTTGGAGTATGCCCCGCAGCTTTTAGGTCCTGAATCCTTATCTAAAATAGATAGTCGTGTTACCCCTGAAAATGTTAAAGAGAGGCTTAAGTTTATTTATCGGCAGTCCTTAAGCCCGGGAAGTTCATTTTTGATGCCGTTTCTGCGTGTTGATCCACTGGGATTATTTTCCGGAATCTTACACGATATAGAGCACCTATCTATTTCATCAAGTTATGATGTGGTAATCAATAATAACCATCTTATCAGTAGAGACGGCCGGCATGCCATGGTTATTGTCAAGACGCCTGTGACTTTGACTGAAGGATTTGGGGCTCGAAAATTAGTTGCATATCTTTTAAGAGAACTAAAGATTGGATTACCTGAATTTATTTCAGGTGATATTATTGCCGGGCACATGCATACAGTCTCTAACGAGGATGTCATAAAAAAGGATATTCGCCTTACCTCCATCATAGCTTCGTTTACTTTTTTGGCGTTGTTCTTGTTTTTCTTCCGTGACATAAGAGCGGTGATGATCTTTTTAGCGCCATTAGCTGCAGTCGCCATTGCTATAAATATCACCTATCTTGTTTTTAAGAATTTGTCATATTCTGTTATTGGCATGGGCACGGTTATTTCCGGCATATCTATCGATTATGGGATTTATGTATATATGGCAGTGCGTAAAGCAGGTGGCAGTCAAGAAACCATTAGGCGCGTAATCAGGCCGGTTATATTCAGTGCCCTGACTACGATAGGCATTTTTTCGGCATTTTTCTTTTCTAGCATAAAAGGCTATCATCAACTTGCTTTTTTTTCAAATCTGAGCATCATTTTATGTTTGATGTTTTCCCTTTTTATCTTACCCCATTTTTTGAGCCAACAAAAAAGATCCACATCAGCTTCAGCGGTTATTAAGCCTTTTTGGCCTTTTAAAATTAAACTGCGGGATTCACAATGTATTTTTTGCTGGGTAGCGATTTTGGCCATAATGCTTATGGCGGGTACCAGGTTAAGAGTTAATAATGATCTTGTCCAGTTTGACGGTGTGTCTAAGGAAGTCGTGTCGGCGGAAGAGGATTTTCATAATGTTTGGGGAGGCAAGGTTTTGCCTGCAGTTTTAGTAGTGCCTGGCAAGACTCTTGAAGATGCCTATCAAAATAATGCAGATATTTATGAAACAGCGATTAAAAATATAGGTAAGGATAAATTTACCAGCTTTGCCTCGGTCTGGCCCGGACCTGATACGCGCAAGGCAAACGTATTACGGTGGCAGAGGTTTTGGAGCGTTAAATTAGAGGGTAAGATTAGGAATCTGCTGACAAATCACGGCAAAGTTTATAATTTTTCACAGGATGCTTTCCAGCCATTTTTCCAACTGCTTCATTCGGCATCCGCTATCTTGCAGGATGCTAAAGGTTTAGAGATTGAACCCAAGGGATATACCTTTTTTGATAATTTAAAAGAGCAATATGTTGTTGAGAAAGGGGATGGGTATCAGGTGTTGTCTTTTTTTCCTGACGAGGATAAATATATCGCGCGATTATCCGCAATAAGTAAAGGCTACCTTGGGGCATTTATAGTATCACGGAAAAATTTTTCTAATATAGTTTCGCATGCGTTTGGTTCAGAACTTATCCTTTTGTCGGTCTTGGCTGTATTTCTAACTGCAGCACTAACATTTTTGTTGGTGAGGAATATCCATCTTTCGATTATTGTCCTGGTACCGGTAATAACTAGTATCATAATGATTGCCGGAGTGATTACATTAGCCGGATTGGCGGTAAACATATCTATCGTTATCGCTTCTATGATAGTTATTGGTATTGTCAGTGACTATGGCATGTTTGTAGTTCATTATTGTAGGTATGAATTCAAGACAGGGACTTACCCGGCAGTTACTTTTGCGGCAGTTACAACCTTTATTGGCGCAGGCGCGCTTTTATTTGCCCACCACCCTATACTTTTTTCTGTAGGGGTGACAATGGTGACAGGGGTATTGTCGGGCTATTTAGCTAGTGTAATTGTCATTCCGGCGTTGTACAGACTGTGGATCCCGGTAAAAGGATATACAAGATGAGACAATATCATTTCCATGAGATAGCAAATAAACGTTGGTGTCCCGATGTATTTCGTAACCTTATAACGGATATTTTACAATTTACTGTTATGAGATTTCGGATTTATGAATCTGTTATACCTTTTATTAAAGAAATTATGCGATATATGAAGACTACTCGGATAATCGATTTGTGCTCCGGGAGCTCCGGACCTTGGAGTCAAATGCTGGCCCAGTTGCAAAGATCGGAGAAATTTGTCTCTGTCACCTTGACTGACAAATATCCTAATGTGCAGGCTTTCGAAAAAATAAAAGCGCGTTCTGGTGGCAAAATACAGTACATCGCTGAAGAAGTGAACGCTACGAATGTTCCAGCTCATTTAAAAGGAGTGCGCACTGTTTTCTCTGGTTTTCATCATTTTGAACCTGACGAGGCAAGAAAGATATTGCAGAATACGGTGAGTAGCCGCAGTGCTATCGGCGTTTTTGATTATACAGAAAAGAGTTTAGATAAAATTGCTTGTGCTTTCTTTCTGCCTTTGTTCGTTTTTCTTACCACAGCATTTATTAAGCCATTAACTTTAAAAAGAATTTTTTGGGTTAACATTATCCCAATTATTCCTTTGCTATTAACTTACGATGCAGTTATTTCTAGCTTAACAACGTATTCTGTTAAAGAGTTAAAGGAGCTCGTTAAAGGCATTGATTCCGAAGGGTATGTATGGGAAATAGGCCAGGTTCCGTCCAACTTGAGATCGGTAAGGGTAAC
Organism: Candidatus Omnitrophota bacterium; assembly: GCA_013203355.1. Lineage (GTDB taxonomy): Bacteria > Omnitrophota > Gorgyraeia > JABMQH01 > JABMQH01 > JABMQH01. Next base: position 13,090 of record JABMQH010000167.1, read on the forward strand.
TTATCTAATTGGTTTTCCGAAAGACCTACAGTATGCGTAGATTTATATTTATAGCTTTAATAATTTTAAGCAGCGCTGGATGCAGTACTGTCCCTTTCCAAAAGACAAACTATATTCCGTTGAGCAGCATTGATCCGCAGCTGGTGCTTAAAGAATTTGCCTCGTCTCTTCCTGATAGGTTTCAGGTGCTAAACACTATTGCTTTTCAATATAAACGGCAGAATTTCTCTGCTTTGGGATATATCGATGTCAACAGGGAGCTAAAAACCTTTGCCGTATCCTGCTTGAATCCTATGGGAGTGACATTGTTTGAATTATCCGGAGATAAGGATTTAGTTAGGACTAAATTTGTTTTAAAAGAGCTTCTGAGCAAGGGGGATTTACCACGTGTTGTAGGAGAGGATATTAGAAGGATTTATTTTGATAATGTTCCTTCTTCTGAGGCAAAAGCTCAAAAAGAGAAGTATAAGGTAGTTTTTAGTGAGCCGAGCGGTTCAGGGGTCATGAAGCATATATTCGCCGGCAAGGGAAATATGCTTATTGAAAAAAGATATTATGAAAAAAATTGTCTCCTTTGGAGCGTTTTTTATTATGAGTACCGCCGAGATCACGATAAATTTTTTACTGGCGGTATCATGCTTAAGAA
>JABMQH010000168.1 GCA_013203355.1 Candidatus Omnitrophota bacterium
ATTGTCTCCGACTCCATCTGAGTCAGTATCAAGCCATTCGTTTGGGTCTAACGGAAAGGCGTCATTTACATCTAGGCGGCCATCATTGTCATCATCGGGATCGTTAAGATCTGATGTATAGTCGCCATCATTATCAGAGGGAACACTCTCACTGGATAACGGATCTGTCCCGTTGTCATTCTCGTCTGAATCTGAATAACCGTCACCATCATCATCTGTATCAGCGTTATCCCCGATTCCATCTGAGTCAGTATCAATCCATTCGCTTGGATCTGATGGAAAATCGTCATTTACATCTAGATGGTCATCGCCATCGGTATCTTTATAGCCCGGCTTATCCGCCCCTTGTGAATTTGTCCGGTTTTTCTGCTCATCCTCTTCAGAATCTTCCTGATCTTCGGTGGTATCATCAACGTCATCCTCTACATCATCCTCACCACCGCCTTCTTCCTCCTCCTCGGGCGGACTATAACCTTCTGCAGTACCAATATCTATGTCCCAATCTTCTGTTAGCTCCTGGAGCTGTTCCGGCAAGGGCTCCGTTGTTTCGGAAAAGTTCCCTTGAGAATCAAACTCATAAATGCGCCCCGGATCGACCTCGAATGTCTGCTCCAAAGAGGCATCGGTAAAAAAACCTTTGCCTTCTTCAAATAAAACCATGGTCGAATCAGGGTAGACAACAAGATATATAATAGTGCCTCTTGCACCCGCTATAGCAGTCGGCGTCTTAATCTTAAAGCTTGATTTCCCGCTGAGTTTTTCTATTTTTGCCCACACCTTGCCGGTGTTGACTTCAAAGAAGTTTTCGTAATCCCCCGTTATGTTATTTTGTGTCAGCTTTTTTATAACAAGGCGGGTCTGCGGTTTTAACTTAACGGTATTACCGTTGTCCAGTTTAAACTCTATCTTGCCATCGGCCTTTGTTACAATCTGATCACCGGCGCTTAAGAATTCGCCTACTTTGGCATCGTGCCAGAAAAACGCCCCACGATTGCGTACGGTAACGCTTCCGGTAATCTTTGTGATAGTGGCCTTAAGTTCGGTAAACTGCGCGATCTTAGAGGAGGCATTGTCCTGCTGGGCAGAAGGTTTGACGGGTGTCGCAATTGGCGCACGGGAGGTTTCCTGCGATATCGCCAGAGATGTAAAGGTAAAGAGGCTAACCAAAACAAATAGAGCAATATTATGTTTAAAAATATAGTGCTTAAACGAAGATTGTCTCATATAAGTTTTCTTCATTACTAACTTTTTTGTATATTTACATGTCTATTTTACCCGATAATGCTGGAAATGTCAAGCACTTGTAATAACTCTATCCTCTCAAATGCCTCTCGGCATAATGGGCAATCATTTCCGCGATCTTTTTAGGTGGGGCAACTGTAAAATGGTGGTCTATAATGCAATGCGCTACTTCATGGGCCACAACGGCAACAGAGATTTTTTCCTCGCAGGCAAAGATTGTATTTAATTTAAACACATAGAATGCAACAAGGTCTCCTCTTTCGCTAAATATTTCTACATATAACTTGTCCAGCTCCTTTTTTCTACGATATATCCTTACATCAACATGTATATCGCCAGGACGCATATCCAGCAGTTCCTGCACTTTCAAAAAAACAAGATCGAACTTATATAAAATCTCACTTTCGGGTGCTGACGTAAGACGCAGGGGTCTCTCCGAGAGCCCGAAGTCAACCCGGTAGGTATCTATCCTGCGATTCAGCTGCTTTATATCAACATCCTCTCCTATGTAGAGAGTGCAGAAATGTCCTTTTGCCGTTATCCAACCATCAAGAACCTGCCCATAGGCAATACCGGCAGGAAAAAACACTAGAACAAATAATACAACGATACAGCATTTATTCTTTTGCATAAAGATCACTTTACTTTAAAATGTGAAAGGTCCTGCTTGAGTTGTATTAGTACGGTCTCGCAAGGCTTTAATATTTCATCAATCTCGTTTTGAGCTATGCCAAGTTTGGTTAACCTTTCCTTTACATGAATAGCTTTATTCTCAAGCTCTGTTACCCCCCGCTGGGAGGCGGCTATTGATTCCCTCATTTTGTTTACCAACTCATTCAAACTGTCTGCGAGGATCTTGATCTCATCCTTTTCTCTAAGATGTGTATTCACCGTTAAGTCGCCGTTCGCAATCTGCTCGATAGATTTCTCAAAACGATAAAGTGGGCCTGCTATACGGTGGGAAATAAAAAGTACGACCCCAACAGACGCCAAGCTTATAATAATGATCGCGATGAGGCTACTTAAGACTAATGCCGGTAATATAAAATCTGCCGTGCTTTTAACTATCAGGTGAAGGTCTTCAAAACTGGTCGTAGTGGTTTTGGCAGATAAGAAATATACCAAGACGCCCATTAAAAAACAGGACAGGATTATCAATAGACAAAACTTTAAAATAAATTTTGCCTGAAACCTCTTCTTAATAAAATGATTCCTTCTGCGATTTTGAGATCCTGTCTTTTTCATTTACTCCTCAGGGTCCGCCAACACCTTATTCAACGCCTTTTCATTAATATATATCTTGGCATGCCGCCTTAGGCTATCCACCCACTCCTTAAATCTTTTTTTTGCCTTCTGCCGCATCAGGCTCCTCCTTATGGTCTGTTCGAGCTTCGCAAAGGATTCCCTGGTATAGTCTTTCTGTCCCCGGATCTTGACGACAAGCCAGCTGTCTTTGACTTGCGTGTATGCCGATTTTTGTTCCGGAGGCAGAGAAAATATAAACTCCTCAACAAAAGAGGGTTCCTCGCTCATGCGGTAATTATTTATGCCGGCATCTGCAATAAGATCCGCGCCTAAACTATCGATTGTCTCTTGAAAATTTTCATATGCGGGCGTCAATTTTTCAGCTGCCTTTTTGGTCCCAACCAATAAAACGCGTGCTTCAATCTCCCGCCCCATATGATCATAGCGCGACTTCAATTCCTCTTCGGTCACACTGACAGTTTCCAAGAATTCCTTCATCTTTTTTTCTGTAATCGCCCTTAAAAGGCTCTGTTCCCAAAATCGTTCTACCATCTCCATAAAAGGTGCTTGCCTATCCAGGCCTTCCCGCTGTGCCTGGAGAAGTATAAGCTTCTCCTCTATAACCCCTTGGACCAATTCTTCGTCTGTCTTGCCGCCGCGCCGAAAATCCGGAATTGCCTTAACCTCACTTATAAAATCTTCAGGGGACATGGAATAGTTGTTAATCTTAACAAGAACCTCCTGGTCAGAAGAAGAGCTCGAACATCCGGATACTAAAGCAAAAATGAATATTAAAAAGATTTTATACATCTTTTTGCGTACCTCTTGCTAAGGATCTAACTTGTATCCGATCTTTCTTAAAAAACCTTTCCTCCACTTAATCCCGTCTTTGTCCTCAATCCCTTTGGGCCTTGATCCATCAACCACACCAAGGATGCCTCTGCCCTGATCCGTTTCAGATAAGATTACCTCAATAGGATTTGCGGATGCGCAAAATATATTGCACACCTCTTGGACATTTTTAATGGCATTCAAGATATTTATGGGGTAGGCATTGCGCAGGATTACTATAAAACAATGCCCCGCGCCAATTGTCAAGGCATTTTCTCCGGCGCACTTCTTTAACTCATCGTCATTACCGTCTACACGCACAAGGCATTCGCCGGATGATTCACAAAAACCCAAGCCGAATTTAACACCTGGGACACTACCTACTATTACTTCATACAGGTCTTCAACCGTTTTTATAAAATGGCTCTGTCCAATAATTACATTTGTCTCCTCTGGCTTTTTAATTTTTACGGTCTTGAATTCCATAAACACCTCTCCTATGAAGCAACCTGGGCCTTCTGGTCCTCCTTAGCAAATTTGACAGAAACAACCTTTGAGACACCGCTGTGTTCCATTGTAATGCCATACATCACATCAGCCATAGATATGGTCCTTTTGTTGTGTGTAATTATAATAAACTGGGATGTCTTTGTAAAATCAGCTAATAGTTTGCTGAATCTACCTATATTAGATTCATCCAGGGGGGCATCCACCTCATCTAAAATACAAAATGGACTTGGCTTTACTTTGAATATAGAGAACAAAAGCGCAATGGCAGTAAGGGCCTTTTCGCCGCCAGACAAAAGCGATATGCTCTGGAACTTCTTCCCTGGCGGCCTTGCCATAATCTCAATGCCGCATTCAAGTATATCCTGCTCATCCATCAGGACCAGTTCCGCCTGACCTCCGCCAAATAAAAATTTATAGTATTCCTTAAACTCAACCCTCACCTTCTGAAAGGTATCCATAAAAAGCTCTCTTGTAGTATTATTTATCTTCTTTATCGCCTCAAGGAGGGATTCCTTTGCGTTTACTAAATCATCCTGTTGCTTTATCAAAAAATCATACCTTTCTTTCAGCTCCTGATGTTCTTCAATTGCAACCAGATTTACCGGGCCCATCTTTTCTATCTTTTGCCTCAGTTCGACGATTTCATTAGCCATGGCCTCCCAGTCGGTGTCCACCTCAATCACAAAGTCAAGCTGCTCAAGTTCAATCTTATAAGCCTGATTTATCCTTGTCTTGAGGGTCTCTGCCTTAAATGAATTCTCCTGTAGTTTCATATGGGCATTGTGCAATGTGTCCTTTATGCTATTTAGTTGATCCTCCTTCTTCTTAAATTCGCTCTCTTCTCGGCTCAGCAAACCTTCTAATTCGGACTTTTTATTCTTTACGTCCTGAAATTCCAGTGAAATCTTCTTTTTCTCTTCACTGCTGTTTTCAAGCATGGCCTGTAAATTATTCGTCTCTTCAGTTAATTCCCTTTGCCGCAGGACCGCCTCATCAAAGCTTTTTTTCTTTTCATCCAAAAGCCGCTTTTGGTTAGCCAGAAAATCGCTGCGCATTTTTAGGCTTGCCGAGCGGCTTCCTTCCTGCTCCGAAACAGCTGAAAGTTCTGTCTGCATCTTTGTTATCTTAATCAGCAAACCTTCTTTCTCCTTAAGGCCTGTTTCTATGAAAGACTGCGCTTCCGAAATTAAGCCCTGGACGACATTGTGCTCCTCGTCTAACCTTTTTATCTCCTCTTCGCGCAATACCTGTTTTTCCTTTACTGAATTTATTTCATCTGTCACTTCGTCCAGTTCAAGATCTAAAAGCGCAAGTTCATCCGTTATTTTTTTAAGCGCGGACCCCGTGCTGTCCTTTTGACTTTTTTTATTCGCCAATTCCAGCTCGCCCTGTCTCAGGGCCTCTTGCTTAACGTTTATCTTTCCGGTCAGCATATTGATCTCTTCGGCTAAGGACGTCTTGCGTGACTCTAGGTTTACAATCTGGCCCCTTATCTCGCTTAACTGGGCCTCTATCTCCTGAACCTGATTTTTTCGGTTCAAGATACCTGTGCCGGTATCATCCTTTGTGACGCCGCCCGTTAAAAAACCATCCTTAAGGAGTTCGCCGTTAAGGGTTACGAATTTAGCATCTTCTGCAAAACCTGTTCTGAGATCAAGGAGAGTATCTAAGTCTTTCGCTAAAAAAACATTATGGAAGAGGACTGAAATCAAATCTTTAAATCTTGCTTCCGTATCAACAAAATCCTCCAGCCTGCCTAAGATTTCAGCTTGCGAGCTCACATTGGTGTCAGCCTTTTTAACGACATCCAGAGATACAACTGTCGCCTTTCCCAAATTCTTCTGTTTTAGATAATGTATCAAATCTCGGGCTGCATTTTTATCCTCTACAACAATACACTGAAGAAGATCACCTAAACTCGTCTCGACTGCAGCCTCGTAACCTTTTTTCACATTAATCAACTCAGCCACTGCCCCATAAACACCGGGTATGCTCAAGCGATTTTCCTGTTTCTCAAGTAATATCTTTTGAGGCCCGCCCCCAAATCCCTCATAGCGTTTTATCATATCCTGCAGGACAGTTAACTTTGAGCCCAATGAAAGCTGTTGGGATTGTAAATCCTCGTATTTTTTCCCAACTTCGTCCCTATCGCAGTTTTTTTGGTTTAATTGGGCCTCAAGCGTTGTCTTGGTGTCGATATTATCCTTTATCTGTATTTCTAGATTATTTACTTCGGCCTCAAACTGGCTAAACTGCAATCTTATCCCCGCCTCTTCTTCCTTAACCTTTTCTTCCTCGGCCTTGAGTCTTCGCAGCCTTGCCTGATGGTTCGTAAGGTCACTTGAGAGTTTTGTTGAATCATTCTTTGCCCTTGATTGCGAATTAAGTACATCTACCATCTTAAGCTTCCCATCGCGAATACTCTGGTAATTCTGCTTCAAATCCTCTTCCAATTTCTTTAGCTGCTCTTCCTTTTGATTCAATGAGCTTTCTCTCTGGACCTTGTTTCCCGATATCCCTTCTATCTCTTTATTTAAAGATGCGACTGCCTTTTCCAATTCGGAAATATTCTTCTGTATCGCGTCCTGCTCATTAAGCAATGTCTGCTTGAGGCCTTCGAGTTCTTTGTGGCGCTCATTATTTAGATTAATCTTATCTCTTGATCTCTCAACATTAGAATTCAAATTCACTTCCTTAAACTGTGCCTCGGAAAGCCTCGTGGTTATTTCCGCCTGGCTGACCCTTAGGGAAGTTAGCTTACCCTCTAATTCTTCAACCTCTTTTAGAAGACGGGATTCATTATTTTTATGTTCAAGAACCTGATTCTCTATATCCACCTTTTCGCCGGTTAACCTCTTGGATTCTCTAAACGCTGTTTTTGTATCCTGCGTCTTTAATTTATCAAACTCTTCTCTATAGCGTTCGGCCTTTCTTGCCTGGCGTTCAATAGAACCTATCTGGCGCCTCACCTCTATTATTATATCGTTTATCCTTAAAAGGTTGTTTTCTGTGTATTCCAGCTTTCTTGTTGCTTCACGTTTCTTCGATTTATATTTTATGATTCCGCTTGCCTCTTCAAATATGTACCTCCTCTCTTCCGGCTTGGAAGAAACAATCATGTCGATCTTCCCTTGCGCAATGATTGAATAGGCGCTGGTCCCCACGCCCGTGCCCATAAAGAGTTCAACTATATCTCTGAGCCTAACTTGATTTTTATTCAAGAGGTATTCGCTCTCGCCTGACCGGAAGAGTCGGCGGCTAATCACGATCTCATCATACTCTATGGGGAGAAATCTGGACTCGTTTGACATTGTCAATGAAACCTCCGCAAAGCCAACAGGGTCTCTTGTATCTGTGCCGTTAAATATTACATCCTCCATGTTTAGACCGCGAAGGTCCTTTGCGGACTGTTCACCCAATACCCATTTAAGGGCATCGACTATATTCGATTTGCCGCATCCATTGGGGCCCACAATAGCAGTGATCCCCGGTTCAAATTCAACCTTGGTCTTCCCCGCAAAGGATTTGAACCCATAGAGTTCTAAGGACTTAAAATACATTTACACCTCCCATTCCTTTTTTATTAATATTGCTTGCAACCATAACCTTAGGTCGCTACGCAGTTTACTTATTGACATCCTACGGGTACAGGTTCCTTATCTTCTGCATACTCCTCAGGCCGGAACCTGTCCCGACTGTGAATTTCGGCCACAAACCTGCTTGAATTTCTTCGCCAAAAGCGGTATGACCTGAAATAGATCTCCTACAATTCCATATGTGGCAACATTGAATATTGGCGCATCAGGGTCTTTATTTATTGCTATGATTATATCTGATGACTGCATGCCTATTAAGTGCTGAATCTGTCCGCTTATCCCGCAGGCAATATAGATTTTCGGACAAACGGTCTTCCCTGTTTGCCCAACCTGATGCGAATATGCGATCCAATCCGAATCTACCGCTGCACGTGAAGCGCCGACTGCGCCTTTGAGGGACATCGCAAGCTCCTTTACGATATCAAAATTCTCCGGACCACCAAGACCTCTGCCTCCGGAAACAATTATGTCTGCTTCGCATAAATTAACCGTCTGCTCAACCTCCTCCACCATGCTTAAAAGCTTTGTCCTTGATGCATAGAATTTCTTTTCAAACTTCTTTGCGGTGACCTTGCCTTTCCTGCCTTTCTGCACCTGGGCCTCTTTCATAACCTTGTGTCTTACGGTCGCCATCTGGGGCCTAAAATTCGGCGTACTGATTGTAGCCATGATATTGCCCCCAAAGGCGGGCCTTGTCTGAAGTAGATTCCTTTCCTTCTGGTCAATATCAAGGCCTGTGCAGTCCGCGGTCAGGCCGGTATAAACCTTTACCGCAACTTTTGAGATTAGGCTTCGGCCAAGGGTTGTCGCTCCGCACAAGATTACCTCAGGCTTATATTCATTTACTAACTCAGTTAAGACATTCGCATACGGCTCATCCAGGTAATTCTCCAGCTCCTTCTCATCAACCACATAAACTTCATCCGCGCCCCTCTCTATTACCTCCTGCGCCTGTCCTGATATGCCGTAGCCGAATAGGACACCGCATACCTTGGTATTCAGCTTATCTGCCAGTTTGCGCGCCTCACCCAGCAATTCCCATGAAATGGTTTGGATCTTTTGTTTCCTCTGCTCACAAAATACCCATACATTTTTATAGGCACTTAAATCTTTTTTCTCGACAGTCTCTTTATCCAGTTTAATCGCCTCGAGTTTGCAGGCACCAACACAGGCACCGCATAGATTGCACTTTAACAAATCTATAACTGCCTTTTTATCAACAATGCTTATAGCTAAAAAGAGGCAGGACTTTATGCATAATTTACAGCCTGTGCATTTATCCTTTAATATACCAATCGCTCCCATTAAACCCCTCCCGGTTCATCCCGTTAGATGCCCCATATACGCTAACCTTATTACCCAATAGCATCTAACGGGGCAAATCGTTCTTTAGTAACTCTACTAACTTATCCACTACCTCGTGAGGCTCACCCTCTAATTTCATTCCTCCTTTTCGCGGTGGCGGATTAAATATCTTTACAACCTTTGTGGGAGACCCTTCGAGCCCTATGTATTTTGGGTCACATTCCAAATCCTTCGCGCCCCAAATCGTAATCTTTGCTGACTTGGCCTTCATCTTCCCCTTTAAAGAAGGAAGCCTTGGCACATTTATCTCCTTCACTACTGTAAATAAGCAGGGCAGCGGGGTCTCTATAACCTCAAAACCATCTTCTACCAGCCTTTCAGCCCGTGCCTTATTATCCTTTATTTCCTCAATCTTTTTGACATACGTAACCTGCGGGATATTTAAATGGGTAGCAATGCCAGGGCCGACCTGTGCCGTATCTCCGTCAGAGGCCTGCTTCCCGCATAGGATCAGGTCGAAAGAACCTATTTTCTTTATGGCCTGCGATAATGTATAGCTTGTTGCCCAGGTATCGCTCCCTGCGAATGCCCTGTCGGAAATCAAGATTGCCTCATCGCAACCTAAGGATATCGCCTCTTTTAAAGCTGATTCGGCCTGGGGAGGCCCCATGCTAATTACAGTAACCTTCCCTCCGAATCTTTCTTTTAACCTTACGCCTTCCTCAATCGCATAAGCATCAAATGGGTTAATTATACTCTCAACCCCTTCCCTAATAAGCGTATTGGTCTTTGGATCAATTTTCACATCCGCCGTATTCGGCACTTGCTTAACAGATATTATTATGTCCATGGCATTAATCCTTTTTCATCTTCTGCAACCATTACTTTCGGTCGCTACTCAGTTTAGTTACAAACATCCTATGGGGACAGTTTCCCGTGGTCTCTTTGGAAACTGTCCCGACTTTGAACTTTGGCCACTACCTTACTTCAATGTCTCCTTTATTAAGGCCTGCGCAATCACATTTCGCTGAATCTGGTTCGTCCCTTCGTAAATCTGCGTGATCTTTGCATCGCGCATATACTTTTCTATCGGATAATCCCTCATGTATCCGTAACCACCGAATATCTGAACAGCGTCTACGGCGACCTTCATCGCTACGTCGCTTGCATACATCTTTGACATTGCTGAAATCTTGGCGATATCCTTTGCGCCGGAATCAATCATCCTGCAGGCAGAATAGATTAAGGCCCTTGCTGCCTCAATCTCCGTTGCCATATCGGCAAGCATAAATTGTATCCCCTGGAAGCTTGAGATGGCCTGATTGAATTGGCGCCTTTCCCTGGCATACTTTACCGCCAGGTCAAGTGCTCCCTGGGCAATCCCCAAGGCCTGGGCTGCAACGCCGGGCCGCGACTTATCAAATGTCTTCATTGCCACTATAAACCCCATGCCGCTTTTGCCAAGAAGGTTTTCTTTCGGGACTTTGCAATCAGTGAATATCAACTCCCTTGTCGCAGAAGCCCTTATGCCGAGTTTTTTCTCCTTTTTTCCAAAGGTAAAACCCTTCATGCCTTTCTCTAATATGAGTACGCTTGCGCCTCTGGCACCTCTTGATTTATCAGTCATTGCAACAACTGTATAAGTCTCTGCCTCCCCGCCGTTGGTGATCCACTGCTTCGTTCCATTTAACACATAGTAGTCACCTTCCTTTTTAGCGGTGGTTTTAATGGAACCAGCATCGCTTCCTGCTTCTGGCTCTGTAATCGCAAATGCTGCCAATTTTTTGCCTTTTGCTATATCCGGAAGATATTTCTGCTTCTGTTCTTCCGTGCCGAATAAGATTATAGGATACGTCCCGAGCGCAGTAGCTGCCAGCGCAAGGGCTATCCCGCCACAGGCCCTTGAAAGTTCCTCCGTACAAATTGCAAGCTCTAAGGCGCCCCCTCCCGTGCCGCCATATTTCTCTTCTATGTAAATTCCAAATAAATCCGATTCTGCCATGATCTTAACGATAGGCCAGGGGAACTCTTCACTCTCATCATATTCGGCCGCCACAGGCCTAATCTTTTCTTCTGCAACCTGCCTGGCCAAGTCCCTAATCATAATCTGCTGTTCGTTAAATAAATAATCCATGTTCCTTTCTCCTTTCAACTATTTCTTATTCGTAAATAACCGTTATATTGAACATCTCCTGTTCCTTCTTGAAGCGCCTTGGAAATGGCGGGAACGGCGCTGCCGCTTTAACGGCTTTAATGGCGGCCTTGGTCAAGGCCCGCTTAGCCGGCTTTAATAACGCCGGAGTCCCTTTCAGGCTGCCATCTCGTACAATGCAGAATGAAAGATACACCTTACCTTTAATAGGCTTACCCGGATAATTTTCCCTGACCTTTTCAAATATCTTTCTGCGCACCACGCTATAATATTTGTCTATATCAATCTCTTGCCGCGGTGCCTCTTTTGATAAAATTGCCTCTTTGGTCTTAGCGGGTTTTACCTTTGCCTTTGCCGGTTTTTGCTCTTCCTTTACCGCTTCCTGCTTATTTTCCCCTTTGGCCTTTTTTACTTCTTCCTGCATTAGTTGTTGTTCTAGCTTATCAATAAGAAGACCGTATTGCTCGACTTCTCGAGACTCTTCTTCTCCAGATATTATATGAGGAGTTAAAAATATTACAAGCTCATTTTTTTCAGGATCAGAAGAAGAACCGGTCGACCTACTCCTAAAAAGCGCGCCTAGCAATGGGATACTGCCTAAAAAAGGTACTTGATTAACTACTTCCGCCTGCCTATCCTCTATCAGCCCCGCAATGACAATCGTAGTGCCATTTTTTACCATAACCGTTGTCTCTGCCTGAGAGGTCTTTACAACAGGCACTGCGTCATTATTTGGGCCATACGTATAATCCTGGGTTTCCTTAGAGCTTACTTCCGGTTTAATCTTCATCGTCACAAACCCGTCTCTACTTATGGTAGGAGTAACATAGAGCTTAACACCCAGGTCTAAAAATGTAACCTGATAAGACGTAGTAGCAGCGCCGGTAGCGGGGGTGGTTGTCTGGCTGGTCGCATACGGCTGGTTTGTGCCGACAAGTATCTTCGCCTCTTCGTTATTTACCGTGACTATGCTTGGCGTGGAAAGAAGATTTGTCTTACCATACTGCTGAAGCATTTCTATCATAGCCTCATAATTATATGACGTATTTAGGCCACCGATACTAAAACCAACGCCGGTTGCCGCATCCGAAGCTGTGGTCGGGATAGGTGTGCCTGTAAGGACATCGAAGTTCATCCCTACCTGTGCGTTAACACCGGCAAACACTGCATCCCAGTTTATCCCTGCCTTATATTCATCATTTAATGTAATCTGCAGGATCTTTGCCTCAATAAGGACTTCCATTGTCCTTTCGTCAAATTCAGTAACGGCAGCCTCTATAGCCCTCATGTTCTTTTCAAGATCAGTGACTATAATTTTATTAGTGCGTTCATCTACCTGAATTACGCCAATCCCTTTCGTTAAAAACGGTTCTAAGCCTGACTTGATTGTTTCTGCCTTTGCATAGTTCAGCGCAAATACCTTCGTCCGGGTAGGCAGGTCCATCTCTTGTATCAATTCCTCCATCTGAGAGACAATCTGTGGGGCATCTATAATAACTATTGTATTTGAAGCCTCATCTATAACTACCTTGCCCACGCGGGACTTGATCTGGTTAAGGGCCTTGCTGATTTCAGCGGCTTTAGCGTACCTCAATTTTGCAACTTTAAGTTTTTTCTTATCCTGAAATGCCTCTCCATATATGGCCTCATAATCCCTATTGGTCATAACGTTTATGATATTCCCCTTCATGTCATAAGCGAGATCGTTTGATATCAGGATTATCTCAAGGGCATTCATTATATCGACATCTTTAAGAAAGACGGTCACCTTACCGCGCACATTTTTACCGGCAACGATGTTCATATTGCCCCGCAGGGCTAACATCTTTAAGACATCCACTATATCCATCCCTTTTAGCTCAAGCGAGATCGTAGCCTCCCCAAGTCGTTCGGGCTGAACAGCCTGTTTGGTTTCGGGTTTTAATTCTATCCGCTGTTGCGCAAAAGTGTTTCCTGCCGGCAATAGGTAACCCAATATCAGGCATCCCATAATTATAAACAGAGCTTTCTTTATGCAAGCTTTCATTTTGGGCCTCCTTAAATTATTAGTTCAAATTCTTGACCTTTATAAATTAATATAACTTTATTATCTAAAATGTCCTTTACTTGGACTTGATCGAATATGCCGCCCTTATTTAAGAAATAGGTCTTTTGCATCTTTTTATCCTCGATTATTGCTTGGGGGTTATCCCCGCCAATCACACCTAAAAGACTAAGTTGCTCTTTGATATCTTCCAGTTTTGGCCCTTCGTCAACGGGTGTTTCGGGTTTTGCGTCCCCTTTTGCTATTGGAGAAAAAATATTCCTTGTATTAACCTCTTGTACAAAATAACTTAACGGAGGCGTTTTAAATTCCTTTTCTTCTGGGTTAAAAGATTTTTTTGCGGGTTTTATCCGTTCTTCCAAATCTTCTATTACGTTCCTCGGTTTCTTTAAAAAAATCGGCATTGAATATATCACAACGCCTATGAGTAAAAAGATTAAAGCCAAATTTAAATTTTCGAATCGCAGGATATCTGCAAGTTTAAAAGAAGGTTTGCAGTTTGCCCATCGCAGTCCTTTTTTGAAGGGGGTGCCAGTATCCGTAACCGCTAAAGGCCTTGGGCTTTCTTGCTTAAGGGTAGTTGCCTTTTCCTCTTCCTCCGGGACGGGTTGGGGCTTTTTTGAGCGAATAAGCCTAAGCAGTCTTTCTTCTGGAGATATGTCCCCTGCCATCAAACCTCCTCTTGCCTAACAATTTTTTCCATCAGATCCTCGTCTACGGCCCTCTTATCATACATAACTAAGGCCTCGAGGGCATTGTGACATAAGATAGAGATCTTCCTTGGATAACCCAGCGCCTTTTCATAAATCAACCTTGAGGCCCCTTCTGTGAAGAGCGAGGTGCCGGAATTCCAGCCTGCTTGTTTAATGCGGAAATTTATCATTTCCCTGGTCTCATTCTCATCTAAAGGGTTGATGATATATTTTAATACGATTCTATCATAGAAATTCTTTGTCCTTTTTATCCTCGGCAGGATTTCCATCTGGGCAAGAATCACTAACTGAAGCAGCTTGTATTCATTGGTCTCATAATTAAGCAGGGTGCGGAGGATTTCTAAAAATGTTGGGGTGAGTTTCTGGCCCTCATCAATTATTAGAACTATAGTTTTGTTTTCATCTACGCCTTTTTGGAAAAGATATCGCTCAATCGCCTCTCGATAATCTAACGTGGAGCGGAAGGAAGGTATTACGCCGAACATTTTGGCTAGCCCATAGAGAAACTGAAATTCTGATTTATAACTTGGGTCCAGCATCATATGGAATATAAACTTCTCTTCCTGGGCAAACGTCTGGGCAAGGATTCTGCTTAAGGTGGTTTTACCGGTGCCTACATCGCCCAATATAACGCTTAAACCCCTCCTCAGCCTAATGGCTATCTCAAGCCTTTGGAGTACCGTATCATGTGCAACAGAGCGGTAAAAGAACTCAGGATCAGGGCTGGTTGAAAAAGGTTCCTTGTTTAGACTTAGGGTTTCGTAGTAACTCATCCCGTTAGACCTCCAAATCTGTCTATCCCCAACCCGCAAGACCATAACTTATGTAATGAATTACGCATATACGTATTATGTATTTTAGAGAGAACGAAACTTATATACTGTACCTGAAGAGGTCTAACAGGACTCATTTTCGGCCACTATTCAAGGTTTCTTTAATTTGCCTTAAAGGGGTGTTATTCTTTCTCATCTGTCTTATATACTTTAGGGTCTGTATAGTTGAATCGTCAAAATATCTAAAATTTGTCCCTGGGCTTCTCTCTACTTCCTTGATCAAGCCTATCTTCAGATAATACTTAATTGTATCGATAGATAAACCAGAGAGTTGAGATAAATCCTTTATTAGATATACCTTTTCCATCATTGCTCCCTACTTATGGAGTACGCTCACTACTCAGAGAGTGAATACTTAATAAAGTATACCTAATAAAAACTGCCTTGTCAAGAATTTATGCTCGAATTGAGCTAGAATGAGATCTTGCGAATAACGAGGGTTCCTTTTAGAAGGTCTGTTTGGTCGCGCTGTAAGGATAAGACAACCCGCTCAACCTTGAAAAGCTTCTTTGAGCTCTCAAGGCTATAAATAAACTTCAGGAATTGGCTAATCTTCGCCTCTGATATCAGCTCTACTCTGTACTTCTTATGATTTTTGAACTGTTTTTCGCCTTTTGGCTTTATGCTTGTTATCTTAACCCCGCTGCTTAAGGCGGTAGATTCTATCTCTTTCAGGATTGATGATATCCCCCCTTTGTCATCCGCTTTCTGCATATACTCCTCATATGTAGCATGGTCTTTCTCCAGCGGTTCCTTATTGGCTAAAAGTTTTATATCCTTCAATAACTTGATGCTGACAGATTCAAGCTCAGTGTCAAGTTGACTCCACTTTTTATATATCGGTTCAAGGACAAAAAAATATGTAGGGATCCCTATAGCCAGACTTACCGTAAGGATAAATATGAATTTTTCCCGTTTGGTAATGCTCGCCAGAAACTTTAAGTTTATTTTACTCATCCCGTTAGACCTCCAAATCTGTCTATATTCGACCCCCGAGACCATAACTTATGTAATGAATTACGCATATACGTATTATATATTTTAAAGAGACCAAAACTTATGTAGTGCATCTGAAGAGGCCTAACGGGACTCATCCTTAATTTTCCTCAATCTGCAGCTCAACTCAAAATCCACTACTTCCTTGGTTTTAACTATTCTTTTCTGTGCATATTTTATTTGGCACTCTTCAAAATAATCGGACTTTCCAAGATTGGAAGAAAACTTGAATACGCTGCTTAAATCCGACGACACACCCCTTATTGTTAAAGACCGGCCCAGCTCAAAATCCAGAACTGAAACGGACACCGCCTGAGGAACAATTTTATAAACCTCGCGTATTACATCTACGCTTGAGCCCTTCATATTTAGATGCTCTCTTATCAGTGCTATATTTTGAGAAATCTCTTTTAATTTCTTCACCCTGGGAGCTGTTTCTTTAATCTTTGAGTTTATCAAATTAACCTGTCTGGTTGTATTTATTAAGCCATTAATGAAAACTGCCGATAGTACACAGATCATAACAGACAAAAGCAGGGTTGCCTTAGCCAGCATTTTTCTTCTGGCTTGCTTTTTCAGGTTTTCTTTTTCCTCGGAAGGCAGAAGATTCATCACTATATCTTTGGAGTTGTAGGCTATGCCCAAGATGTGAGAAAAGGATGTATCCCTTGATAAATCAAAATAATCCGCCCTGGTCTCCCTGTAGTCCATTGACAGAACTTTAAGGGGATGTGCAAAATCTATTTTCTCATCCTTGTACATATTCTCAATGCAGGCCTTCAGAATAGCGGCCCTTTCTTCTATGCCGGTCAGGACAACAAAGGAAATCTTTTTTGAACTCTCCCTCTCGTAAGAAGAGAAGGTCTTCCGGATCTCTTCTGCCATTTCCTCCGGATTCCTTTTAAAAGGGAAGCTGCGGCTAAATTCTAATCTTTCACCACGCAAGATTACAACATCGATATAAGATGTATCAATATCTATCACTGCACCGGTTTTTACCAAAGAGGCATCTTTAGGCCGAGAATCGTAAGCCGTCAGGTACCATCCCAAAAGCGCTTCTGAGCTTAAGACTATTCTCTTAATTCTTAACTTGCAATCTGCTAAGATATTAAGGAACCTGTCGATTGCGTTCCTGTGCGCTATTACAAAGAAGATATCAGAATAACCGTCCGGATTTTTTTCAATAACTTTAAAATCCCAAATCAGCTCATCCGTCGGATAAGGCAACTGCTTGCCTGCCTGCAGGCCAACCATGCTCTGCAATTCTGCATCATCCACAGACGGAAATCTTAAATTCCGAACCGTAACCAGGTGCCGCGGGATAGAAATCACCAGCTGATTCACCTTCCTGATCTTTTCCTGGCTTATCAAATCCTGAATTGTATTCGAAATAGCTTCATCGGACAAACCGGCAATAGATTTCTTGGTCAGATTTAATAAAACGGTTTTCTGTCCTTTTCTGACTGTCCGTAATAATTTAAGCGTTTCTTTAGTAAATTGTAGAATTACCATATCTATTCCTCAAACCAGCTTATTATATCTGTTTCGTATCCGGATTCCTCCCCTTCGCCGCCAGCTTGCCTTCTTACAACGCAGGTTATTGTTTTCTTGATCTTAGATTTTCTGCCTTCAAGTGTTCCGATAGACTTAATCTGAAAATAATCGGAATTAAACACAAGCACCTCTTCCAGATGCAGATTCTCTAATGCAGTATCATCAAATCCGCCTCCTTCGGCATCCGTCAAAAACTCTTTAACACCCCCTATATCTGAAAAGACCTTGTTGCCATCGCTGGTCATAATATACCCGTCATCACCCGCTCTATAATTTACTATCTTTTGCGCGGAGTCTTCAAGGCCTAACGACTCTAACACCCTTCGGCCTGCTGTATTGATGTTTACCTTAAATTCCCCGCTTGGATCATAAGTTGTAATAAGGTTCTTTATCGCTGCTTCTGTTTCTCCTTCGGGGGTCCCATAAAAAATCTCGGAAGTAACATCCTTTACTAATAAAAGTTCGTCTACGATGTCAAACGGCGCATTTTTGCAGGAATATGGCTTACCGGAATAATCCCGATTCGCAGCTTCAATGCCCTTTTCATCGCCCCTCCACGCCCTTATGTTAGCGGCGATGTCCTCTGTTATTTCCGGGGACAATCTTTGTAAAACATCGCCGGATGCGGTACCGCCGGATGCGGTATCGCCGGATGCGGTATTTATGTTTATTTTAGCGCGCACATCCTCAACGCCATAAATCTTATCTCCTGCCTCGTTGACATAAGAGACCTCGAAATAACCATCCCCTATCCTTATATCTTTAAATTTCTCCTCTTGAGTTTCATCCGGTTTTAAGGCGATGCCA
>JABMQH010000169.1 GCA_013203355.1 Candidatus Omnitrophota bacterium
CACTGTCTTTTATTGGCCCCTCTTGGAAGCCTTGGGCTATTATCTCCTGCTAAAGAGGTAAAAGAAGTCCAGATTACGTATTATAAAATAGGGCCGCCTGAGATCAAATCAGTAAAGCCCGAAAAAGAGAAAAAGGTTGTAGAAAAAATAAAAATGGCTCCTCTTTCTGTAAAAGAGACAGCCGTTACAAAAAAAGACAAGCCGCAACTCAGCAAACCGAAGGCCATTCCCTCCGAGCAAAAGGCAGTAGAGATAACCAAGAAGAAAAGTATACCTCAACCACCACCGCGATTGAAGGGCCCAATCATAGAAGAAAAGGCTATCCCTGAATCCATTCCGGGTACCACGTTGCCGAATACGCCCGAGTGTATCAGTTATTATTATTACATCAGAGAGACAATTCGCCGCAGCCTGGAAAAAACCTATAGGCCAGATCATGCGGAAGGGGAGGTGGTAGCTGCGTTTATACTTAACAGAGAGGGAAGGTTGAAGAATTTAAGGGTTGTTGGAGGCAGGTCCTCCAGAAACCCTTTCCTTTGCCGCCTTTCTATGGAAAGCATAAAAAAAGCCGCCCCATTCAAATCATTCCCGGAAGGCCTGGAACTCAAAGAGATCTCATTTAGTCTTACCGTTGTATTTAAAAAAAGGTAACCAGGAAAACGCCTCCCCGCATACTTAATTCCCATTGACATTCTATATCTGTTTAATATATAATTAACCTAAAATCATAGAGGAAGGGTGTGATATAAATGTCTCGAATAGAGGTTGGCTCCGGAGAGCCATTTGAACGTGCGCTCAGAAGGTTTAAAAAGAAGATTGAACGGGATGGCGTACTAAAGACACTGAAGGCTAGGAAGCACTACGAGAAGCCTAGTGAAAAAAAACGCAGGAAGCAGAGAGAAGCCAGAGCTAATAGGAAGAGAAGGTTTTAATTCTATTGGATGAAAAGGTTTATTAAGGTCACACCTGTCGCGGCAACCATTATTTTCCTTTGCCTTCAAAGTGCATCCGCCAACGAGATAGAGCGCAAAGTCCTAAGTAATGGCCTGATTTTGCTGATAAAAGAATCGCACAAGGCGCCTGTTGTTGCGATCGAAGTTCACGTCAAAACAGGCAGTGCGACTGAATACGGATATTTGGGTTCCGGCATATCCCACTTTGTTGAGCACATGCTTTTCAAGGGGACCCCAAAAAGGCCTAAGGCAGGGGATATCGGAAGGGAAATAAAGTCTTTAGGCGGGTATAGCAATGGATTCACATCACATGATACTACGGGGTTCTATATCGTAGTACCTTCAGAACACACGAATAACGCACTGGAAATTTTAAAGGATATTTTAACCGAATCGTTATTCGACCCTGCCGAGTTGGAGAAAGAAAGAGGTGTTATCTTAAAAGAGATAAGGTTAAACCGCGATAATCCCTCAAGATATCTTTCCTCTCTCATTTGGTCAAATATGTTTAAGGCCCATAATTATAGATTCCCTGTTATCGGACATGAAGACCTCTTTAAGAAATTAAAAAGAGACGACCTGTTACAATATTATAAAACCCGTTATATCCCGGATAATATTGTTTTAAGTATTGTCGGCAATATCGATAGCAATGAAATTGCCGAGAAGGCAGAGGACTTATTCGGTGATATTGAAAGAGTTTCCCCTCCCCAAATCCACTCAGCACAGGAACCGCCTCAAATAACAAATTTAGAAGTGAAAGAAACAAGAAAGCTGGCACGCGCTTATATTTCAGTGGGATTTCACAGCGTAGGGGTTAGGGATGATGATTTATTTAGCCTGGATGTTCTGGCGATGATTTTAGGCCAAGGCGAAGATTCAAGGTTATCCAAGAGGCTATATAAAGAAAAGAGGCTTGTTTATTCTATCGGGAGTTTTAATTATACGCCGAAGGACCCGGGCATATTTACCATAAAAGCGGTATTGGAAAAGGCGAATGTCGAAAAAACAGTAAATGGAATCCTAAAGGAGATAGAGAGACTTAAAGATCACCCAATCACGGATAAAGAGCTTAAGAAGGCGAAGAATCAGGTTTTGAGCGCCTATATATTTTCCCGGCAAACAGTTCAGGGGCAGGCAGGCGATTTGGCTAGCGGTGAAGTGATTACAGGCGATTATGATTTTTCGAAAAAATACGTTAGTGGGATAAAGGCAGTTAATAAAAAAATGCTTTTGGAAGTAGCGCGGAAATATCTTACAAAGGAGAATATGGCTATAATAAAACTTCTTCCAAAAGAGGCAAGTCAAGACACCGCTGCATCAAAACGGTCTGTCGCAGTTGCCTTACCCGAAATTGAAAGATTTGAACTTGAAAATGGGCTGAAGGTCCTTTTGCTTGAAGACCGCACGCTTCCCATAGCTTCTTTAAGCATGGTGGGTTTGGGTGGACTGAGGACCGAAGATTTTAAAACTAATGGGATTTCAAACTTAGTTTCAGAAGTGCTTTTGTGCGGCACGAATAAAAGAAGCGAAGAGGATATATTCTCTCACATAGAAGGCCTGGGGGCGCAATTGAGCTCGTTTAGTGCCAGCAATACCTTTGGCCTTTCCGCTAGCTGCCTGGACAAGGACCTCGATTTAGTCCTGGAGGTGCTGTCGGATGTTTTGCGGAATCCCGAATTTAATCAAAGCAAAATTGAGAGAGAAAAGTCTGTTATTAAAGCAGCGATTAGAGCCACAGAAGATAATATATACCAGTCTGGGATGAGAACCCTAAAATACGTTTTATTTAAAAACCACCCATATAGATTTCAAACAATGGGTAGAGTCTCTGCGGTAGATGGATTTATGCGTGAGCAGATTTCGGACTATTATCGCACCTATTATCGCCCCCATAATATGGTGTTAGCGATTTCGGGAAATATTAATAAGAAGAAGGTTAAAGAAAAGATTAACGCCCTCCTCGGTAGGTTTGAGGGGAGGCCTCTTGTAGAAATTAATCCCCCGGTAGAGAAAAATAAAACAAGGCCCCGGAAGCTCTCAAGGGATATTGAAAAGGAACAATCCTTAGTCTTGCTGGGTTATTTGGGGACAACGGTTGACAATCATGACAAATATGCGCTTCAGGTTTTAAGCTCTGCTCTCTCGGGTATAAATGGCAGGCTTTCACAAAGCATCAGGGAGGAAAAAGGGCTTGCCTATGCACTTGATATGAGATCTATCGCTGGTATTGAACGCGGCTTGATCATCTTTTACATCGGTACAACAAAAGAAAATTTGGAGATAGCAAAAAACGAACTTTTTAAAGAGATCGAAACCTTGAGAGCCGATGGCATAAACGATGAAGAATTGGAATTTGCTAAGAGTGAGTTAATAGGGTTGCACCGGATAGGACTTCAAAGAAGCCAGGATGTCATTATGCGTGCCGCCTTGGATGAACTATATGGCCTTGGGTTTAATAATTTCCGCGAATATGAAGACAAGATACGCGGCGTTACAAAAGAAAGTGTCTTACAGGCTGCGCGGAAGTATCTAAACCCGAATGCATATGTTTTGTTGATGATGGAAGGGGTCAAGCAGGAGGTAGCGGGATGAGTCCCGTTAGACCTCTTCAGATACAGTACATAAGTTTTGGTCTCTCTAAAATACATAATACGTATATGCGTAATTCATTACATAAGTTATGGTCTTGCGGGTTGGGTATAGACAGATTTGGAGGTCTAACGGGATGAAGAGGAATCCGGCGGTTGCCGGCCAATTTTATCCGTTAAAGGCCGCTGCTATTGAAAAGCAGGTATCCGAGTTTATAGATAAGGAGGGTAAAAAGGTAAACGCTATCGGGATAGTATCGCCTCATGCTGGCTATGTTTACTCAGGCCCTGTGGCGGGCAGCGTATATTCCCGAATTGAGCTAAAGCCTACATATATAATACTAGGCCCGAATCACACCGGCAAAGGCAAGGAATATAGCATAATGAGCGAAGGAAGCTGGGTAATGCCGCAGGGAGAAGTGGAGATAGACGCCAACTTAGCAAAAAGGCTGCTCCGTAGTTCGGAATTTTTACAGGAAGATTTTCTAGCTCATGCATATGAACATTCTATTGAAGTGCAGCTGCCGTTTTTGCAGTATTTTAAAAGGCCCTTTAAGTTCATACCGATATTGCTCTCTTATGCAAAGGTAAATATCTATCAGGCGCTCGGCAGAGAGATCGCAAGGATAATAAAAGAGACCAAGAAGGATGTCCTGATTATTGCTTCAAGCGATATGACGCACTATGAGAGCAAGGAAGAGGCACAGCAGAAGGATATGAAGGCAATCGATGCGATATTAAAGCTGGATGAGATAGAATTGACAAATAGGGTAGAGAAATTTGATATAAGCATGTGTGGGTATGCGCCGGTTTCAGTTATGCTTTCTATAGCAAAGGAACTCGGGGCAACGGAGGCCAAATTGGTAGAGTACCAGAATAGCGGCGATGCCTCAGGCGATTACTCGTCGGTCGTTGGGTATGCTGGAATAATTGTGACATAATACAAGAAAGAGAAATATACTATGTGGCTTAAAAGGAAAAAGAAAAAGGCTTTAGTGTTAAGTGGCGGTTCCGCAAGGGGGATTGCGCATTTAGGCGCGATACGAGTATTAAAACGGGAAGGTATTGAATTTGATTTGGTTGTAGGAACCAGCATCGGCGCGCTTGTTGGCGCAGCGTATTGTTTAGATCGCTCCTTGGATGAGATCGAACAGATGGCTTTAAGGATTACGGCTACCGACCTTTTAGATGTTACCATCTCAAGAATGGGCCTGACCGAAGGGAATAAATTAGAAAATATCATACGGGAAATCGTCGGTGATAAAACCTTTAAAGATATGAAGGTACCCCTTGCCGTGACTGCTATTGATGTAGAGGCGGGCCTAGATGTGTATTTTACCGAAGGAGAGGATCTGGTAAAGACAATAAAGGCCAGCTGTTCCTTACCGGGGATTTTTAAACCGGTTGAATTTGACGGCAAGCTTTTGATAGACGGAGGAATGAGGCAGCACCTTCCAACCGAGATCGCAAAGAAGCTCGGCGCAGATTTTATAGTTGCAGTTGATGTTGGATTTTGTGTAAAAAAAGGAAAGATCAACAGTATGCTCGGTGTAATTATGCAATCCATTCAGATTATGGGTCAGGAGTTAAGCGCCGGCCAGGCAAAAAAGGCCGATATCCTTATATGCCCCCAGCTTGGAAATGATATCGACCAGCTCGCTTTTAATCAGGCGGCTTTCATAATAGAGAAAGGGAAGGAGGCCACAGAAAAGGCTCTTCCGGAATTAAAGAAGTATGTAGGGGGGCATTAAAAATCATGGAAAATTTTGAGGAAAATAAGAAAAAGATAGACGGCACCTGGAAAGAGACGATAGAAAAGGAAAAGACCAACCAGGAAGAGACAGCAAAGATTCAGGAGGAATACCCACAGGAGATAAACCTCGGCCTGTTTTTATCAAGCCTGATGGTGGAAGGGCTTATCGCGTTAGGCGACATAGAAAACCCGATTACAAAAAAGAAAGACATGAACTTGGGGCAGGCGCGATATGTTATAGATGTGATTTCGATGCTTGAAGAAAAGACAAAGAATAATGTTACAGCGGAGGAAAAGGCTGCTATTGATCAGATCCTGTATGAACTCAGGAAGAGATACGTCACAAAGATAAAGTAACCAGAGGTGCAAGGTGATCGTTTTATTGCTTGGAATATTAATTTTGGTAGTCAGTGCTATGGCTTTCCTGTTTTGGCACTCAAAGGGCCAATCAAATACATGGGTGAAACAGGAAATAGAGGCCCTGAGGAGCGATTTCAAAGACAGCCTTAACCATTTAGTGACTCAGGTAAATGAACGGCTAAGGGATAATACAGCCGTTCTTGGCGATAGGCTGGACAATACTGCAAAGGTTGTCGGGACAGTGCGCGAACATTTAGGGCGGCTCAGCGAAGCAAGCACAAGGATATTTGAAATAGGAAAAGACATCTCAAGCCTTCAGGAACTATTGCGCGCCCCAAAGTTAAGAGGCGGAATTGGCGAGTTCTTCTTAGAAGACCTTTTATCCCAGGTTATGCCAAGCAAGGGTTTTTACCAGACGCAGTATAGATTTAAGGGTGGCCAACAGGTGGATGCGGTGATTAAAATAGGTGCGGATAAACTTGTCCCGATAGATTCAAAATTCCCGCTTGAGAATTTTAAGACAATAATTTCGGCAGGCTCGGAAGAAGAGAAAAAGACTGCGCGGAAACAGTTTATCAGCGACGTCAAAAAACATATTTCCGACATCGCTTTTAAATATATCCTGCCGGATGAAGGTACTTTTGATTTCGCGCTTATGTATATTCCCGCCGAAAATGTTTATTACGAAACCATTATAAGGGATGAAAAGTTTGCGGAAAGCGGGAGCATATTTAACTACTCCCTGAATAAGAAGGTTATACCTGTTTCGCCGAATAGTTTCTATGCATATCTTCAGGTAATCCTTCTCGGTTTGAAGGGAATGGCGATTGAAAAAGGAACACAACAGATGCTTGCCAGCCTGGAGAGGCTTAAAGGCGATTTTGGCCGATTCAGCGAAGAGTTTACAAAACTTGGTAAACACCTTGGCAATTCCGAAGGAAGTTTCGAAGAAGCCGAAAAACGCCTGCTAAAGATACAAGAAAAGATTATGCAATTAAACGGGCTAAAGGAAGAAAAGACAATACTGCATGAATCCCGTTAGGTACTGTTACGGTCTAACGGGGTCGAAAATGGGGTATCTAACGGGATGAACAAAAAAGCGCTCTTTAACTTTTTGCGTATTTTTGTAAGCGCAGGGCTTGTACTATTTTTATTTTGGTTAATGAGGGATAGCATAGGCGATGTTGCCTCTGCGATAAAAATGGCAGATAGGCCACTTTTGTTTGTTAGTTTTTTACTTTTTGCCTTCATTATGGGCCTTTTTGGTATTAGGTTGAGGATCATAATGAGGGCTCAAAACCTAAAGGTCTCGTTAAAAGAGATAGTACATTTAACATTTGTGGGGCATTTTTTTAATAATTTTTTGCCTACCGCCGCAGGAGGGGATATAGTAAAGGCCTATTACGTTTCAAAGAAGACAGGGCGAAAATTACACTCCGTTGCATGCATATTGCTGGATAGGTTCTTGGGTATTTTTACTTTTGTTCTAATAGTGTTAACAATTGCTCTATTTGTCAAAGGGGTTATTATAAGCAAGGTAATACAGATATTTCTTGTAGCTACCATAAGTGGTTTTTTTATAATAGGAATAATACTTTTTAGTAAAAGGGCAGCAAAGAAGATGCCTCTGCTAGACTCCATTTCAAGATTGTTTAAAGCGGAAGAGAAAATGAAGGGTTTATACGACCTTATCTATAACTATAAAGCCCATTTGGGATTATTGCTAACCGCGATAGCTATTTCACTCCTTCTTCAGTCCGGGATGTTTTGTTCTGTATATCTCATTGTAAAAAGCTTAGGTTTTTCGATCCCGTTAAAAAATGTGTTTTTGCTAATGCCAATGATAGCCATGGCCTCTATGGCGCCTTCTATAAATGGATTGGGTGTGAGGGAGAGCGCCTTTGTCTTTTTCTTTGGCCCTTTAGTAGGCAAGGAAGGGGCATTTGCGATAAGCCTTTTATGGCTAGGGGTAAATTTCTGTGTAAGTTTAATAGGGGGAGGGATATATATTTTAAGTAAACAGTATGGAATCGGAGGAATGGGGAGAGAAGGGAGATCAATACAAACATGATCGATAAAGAACTCTTGGATATATTGGCATGTCCTGCGTGTAAAGCAGATATTAAAATGGAAGGCGAGAAAATTGTCTGCACAAACCCTAAGTGCGGGTTAAGGTATCCAATAAAGGATGATATACCGGTAATGCTTATTGAAGAAGCGGAAAAACCAGAAAAGTAGGAGATGGTAATGAAAAAGATATTGGTAATTCACGGCCCAAATTTGAATTTATTGGGAGATAGGGAAATAGATGTCTACGGAAAGGTTACATTAACTCAGATAAATAGTAGCCTGAAGCGATTGGCACAGAAAAAGAAAATTCAGCTTAAAATTATCCAATCCAATCATGAAGGTAAAATAGTAGAGGTTATCGGGGAGACTAAGGGCAAATTCAGCGCTATTTTAATTAACCCGGCTGCATATACGCATACAAGCGTTGCAATACGCGATGCGATTAGCGCTGTCCCGGTCCCCTGCGTTGAGGTTCACCTCTCAAATATATACCAGAGGGAAGAATTCAGGCACACCTCTTTGATCGCGCCTGTTGCAAAAGGTCAGGTTTGCGGATTTGGGCTGATGAGTTATGTGTTGGGGCTTGAGGCAGCCATTTCTCTTATAAAAAACAAAAAATGACTCATAAAATAACTAAACTAAAGGCTATTATAAAGAAGAAAAGATTAGATGCCTTTCTGGTAACTGACCCACATAACGTTTATTATATGAGCGGGTTTAAGTCAACAGATGCCGCTTTGCTGATTACGAAGAGAGATAATTTTCTGATTACGGATTTTAGATATAAAGAAGACGCGCAGGAGATCAGTGATTTTAAACCATGTTTAGTGAACGGACATTTTAAAGATACCCTCAAGCAGGTATTAAAAGAATCGGAGGCAAGGCAAGTAGGCTTTGAGGATACCTTGCCATACGCAAAAGCGAATTTACTAAAGGAGGCCTTGAAAGCCGAAAAAATAAGAATAGTGCCTGTGAGTGATTTGATAGAGGGCTTGAGGCTATTTAAGGATGATACGGAGATAAAAAAAATTAAGGCCACAGCAACTATTGCCAAAAAGGCATTGGCAGCGTTGAAGATCCGAAGAGGGGCAACTGAAAAAGAAATAGCACAGGAGCTGGATTGCCTCATAAGACTATTTGGGGCGGACGCACCAGCCTTTCCTACCATAGTGGCTTCCGGAAAAAATTCATCCAGGCCCCACGCCGCTGTTACAAATAAAACTGTCAGAAAAAACGAGCCGGTGCTTATTGATTTTGGGGTGAATTTAAATATGTATAACTGCGACTTGACACGAGTCTTTATCTTGGGTAAAATGAACGCCTTATCTGATATATATGTTATATGCAGAGAAGCGCAGCAGCGGGCGATTGAGATGATAAGGCCCGGCATTAGCGCGAAGGACGTGGATAAAGCGGCCCGGGATTATATTACCACAAAAGGATTCGGCAAGTCATTTGGGCATGCGCTCGGTCATGGTATTGGCCTGTCGGTTCATGAATTACCGCAAATTTCTTTAAAGGGCCATGAAGTTTTGAAGCCTAATATGGTATTTACAGTAGAACCGGGTATTTACATAGAGAAGGTAGGCGGTATTCGCATAGAGGACATGGTGTTGGTTACTAAAAAAGGATGTGAGGTTTTAACAAATGATATCCCCAAATGATCTTGGCAAAGGGCGGTATATTAAAGTAAATGGGGAGATATATATAGTGGAAGATTTCCAGCATATAAAACCCGGGAAGGGCGGGGCCTTTGTAAGAACTAAATTGCGCAATGTACGGCTTGATACAGTTACTGATAAAACGTTCAGGGAAGTTGAAACAATAGAAGATATATATGTTGATGAAAGAAAACTTTTGTACATGTACCATTCCGGTTCCGTATATCATTTTATGGACCAGCAATCTTATGAAGAGATTCTAGTGGATAAAAAGACCTTAGGTCAGTCGGTCGACTTCGTAAAGGACAATACAGAGATAAGCGCTGCGGTGTATGAAGGGCAGATCTTGAATGTACGCCCTCCATTATTTGTGACGTTAAAGGTTGTGAATACCGAACCTGGCATAAGAGGCAATACGGCTAGAGGCGGAGCGAAGCTCGCAGAACTGGAGACGGGCATAACTATCCAGGTTCCTTTGTTTATTGAGAATGGGGAGGAGCTTAGAATAGACACCCGGACGGGTGCGTATGTTGAAAGGGCAAGGTAGGAGGAGGCGATATGAATCCCGTTAGACCTTTCGCTAAAGTGGAATTGCGAAAGTCTGTCCTTTAGGATTAAACCTTTAACTAAAGTGCTAACAGGGATTAATTTGTGATGATACATAATATTGAAATATGATTGGTTTGTTAAAGAAGGAGGTCTGACGGGATGAACCTCAAAGAGATAAAAGAATTAATTGCGTTGATGAATGAGAATAAATTAACAGAGCTTGAGATTGAACGGGAGGGGATAAAGGTCCGGTTGAGGAAATTTTCTAATGGCAGCTTAGAGCAAAGGGTTGAGCTGATTCCGGCTCAATACGCGCCTCAAGCAGCGCCAGAGGCCGTAGCTCTTCCAAAGGCCGATGAAAAGAGCAAGAAATTTATAGAAATCAAAGCGCCGATGGTAGGGACTTTTTATGAGGCCCCTTCGCCAGATTCGCCGCCTTATGTTACAGTTGGCTCTGATATTGCGGTAGGTCAAGTTCTCTGTATCATTGAGGCAATGAAGCTGATGAACGAGATCAAGTCTGAAATAAAAGGCAGAATTGTTGAAAAATCAGTAGAGGACGCTCAACCGATCGAATATGGCCAGGTGTTATTCCTTGTTGAGCCAAAGTAAGGTGAGGGAATATGTTTTCGAAAATTTTAATTGCCAATAGAGGAGAGATAGCATTACGGATTATCCGGGCATGCAAGGAGCTTGGTGTCAGGACCGTAGCTATTTATTCCGAAGCAGACATGGATTCTCTGCATGTACGTGCTGCAGACGAAGCTGTTTGTGTCGGTGGCGCTAAAGCAAACTCAAGCTATTTAAACATCCCAAATATAATAAGCGCTGCTGAAATAGCTGATGTAGAGGCCATCCACCCTGGATACGGGTTTTTGGCGGAGGATGCGCATTTTGCCGAGATATGCGAATCTTGCCAAATAAAATTTATTGGGCCGTCATCTGAGACGATAAAATTAATGGGCGATAAGATGGTAGCAAAGGCGACTGCGAAGCGGGTAGGCCTGCCGGTGATCCCGGGAAGTATGGGTATCGTAAAAGACAAAGAAGAGGCATTAAAGATTGCCAAGAGATTAAAATATCCCGTGATAATAAAAGCGGCTGCCGGTGGCGGCGGTAAAGGGATGCGCATTTGTCATAATGACGTAAGATTAATCAGCGCCTTTTTAACAGCGCAACGGGAGGCCGAGGCCACCTTTGGAAATCCAGCGATATATATTGAAAAATATGAGGAAAAACCCAGGCATGTTGAGATCCAAATTCTTGGGGATAAGCATGGTCATATCGTTCATCTCGGAGAAAGGGATTGCACTATTCAAAGACGACATCAAAAATTGATTGAAGAATCACCTTCCCCTGCAATAGATGCAAGGATACGCAAAAAGATGGGGGAAATGGCTGTAAAAGTGGCAAAGGCGGTTAACTATCAGAGTGCCGGTACGGTCGAGTTTCTGGTAGATGATAATGGGAATTTTTATTTCATGGAAATGAATACAAGAATTCAGGTAGAGCATCCCGTAACAGAGATGGTTACTTCGGTCGATCTTATAAAGATGCAAATCATTATAGCTAACGGAGGAAAGATTCCCTTTAAGCAGGAAGAAATTGAATTTCGCGGGAGCGCTATTGAATGCAGGATAAACGCAGAAGACCCCGAGAGAGATTTTATGTCTTCACCTGGGAGGATCGAGACATTTATAGCGCCGGGAGGCCCGGGAGTT
Organism: Candidatus Omnitrophota bacterium; assembly: GCA_013203355.1. Classification (GTDB taxonomy): domain Bacteria; phylum Omnitrophota; class Gorgyraeia; order JABMQH01; family JABMQH01; genus JABMQH01. The sequence continues at coordinate 11,659 of JABMQH010000169.1, forward strand.
CGGTTAGATACTCATGTATATCAAAATTACACAATCCCCGTTTGCTATGACTCTATGATAGGTAAGCTCATAACATACGGGAAGACCAGGGCCGAAGCTGTTCGGACCATGCAGCGGGCATTGGATGAATTTGTAATTGAGCCGATAAAGACGACCATACCTTTTCATAAAAGGGTCATGCGTGACCCGTCATTTTTGAGGGGGAAATTTGCTACAGATTTTGTGGAGAAACTTTTTATGCAACAGGAGGGAAAATGACCGTTAATGAAGATAAAAGGACCGATTACGGAATGGTGAAGATTCATAAAAATGTAATTGCCCAAGTAGCCTCTCTTGCTGCAATGGAGGTTGAGGGAGTCAGCAGGATCAGCACAAATCTTTTTATAGAGGCGCTTCGGATTCTTAGTAAGGGGAAGATTGTAAAATATCCCGTAAAGATCGAATTTAAAGATAATAACGAAGTAGTAATTGCTATCTCCATAGTTGTAAAATATGGAGTCAATATGCCGAATGTCGCAGCCAGTGTTCAGGAAAACGTCAAAAGGGCCATAGAGAAGATGGCGGGCCTTTATCCGGCCGATATACATATTAAGATTAAAGGAGTGGAAATAAAAGGGGGATGACAAAATGAGAGTTGTTTCGAATTTAACAATTATATTTTATTCGATTTTTTTCTTCATAATCGGAATTTCTTTGGCATTGATAGCTTTTAATGTGCTTTCAAAAGATATGATAGACTATACGTTGGATTTTATTTATTTGAACCAAAACATGCGCCTGATCGTCGGGGTTACCGGCGGTCTTTTGGCACTTGTGACGCTTCTTGTTGTTCAGGTTGTGTTTGGCAGGATGCAGAGGGAAAGGACAATCGCCTTTGAAAATCCCGATGGCCAGGTGACCATATCCCTCAATGCCATCGAAGATTTCATAAAAAGGCTTACGAAACAATTGCCGGAGATAAAAGAGCTTAAGCCCGACGTGAGAGCCACAAAAAAGGGCGTTGATGTAACCATACGCTTGATCCTGCATTCAGATGTAAATATACCCGACGTAACCGAGCGCCTCCAGAGTCTGATTAAAGGGAGGATCCAGGATATGCTGGGTATTGAAGAGCCGATTTTTGTAAAAATACACATTGCAAAAATAGCGCAAAAAGAGGAATCGCATGAGCCAAAGCCGGCTGAAACGGAGCCAGCAGCGGCATCGTCATTTAGAGGGATAGAGTATTAAATACAAAATCAAAGATGGAGATAAGGAGCAGGAAAACATGAAGAAGATCGGCATATTGACGGGAGGCGGGGATTGCCCGGGTCTTAATCCCGTTATAAGGGCAGTAGTAAGGAAGGCGCACACAGATGGCATTGGGGTAATTGGCATAAGGAACGGCTGGAAAGGGTTGATTGAAAACGATACGGTGGCATTGGATTTAGGGGCCGTATCAGGGATCTTACATAGGGGCGGGACCATTCTTGGCACCAGCAGGACTAATCCATATAAGAATAAGGAGAATGTTGAAAAAGTAAAATATAATTATAAGGGTTTAGGGATAGACGCTCTTATAGTTATTGGCGGTGAAGATACGCTTGGGGTTGCCGCAAAATTATGTGACGAAGGATTAAATGTAGTAGGTGTACCCAAGACAATAGACAATGACCTTTCCCACACTGATTATACATTTGGATTTGATACAGCCGTAAACATCGCCACAGAGGCGATAGACAGATTGCATACGACTGCTGAAAGCCACCATAGGATAATAGTTTGTGAGGTTATGGGCAGGCACGCAGGGTGGATTGCAGTTCATGCAGGCATAGCAGGCGGCGCAGATATAATTTTGATCCCGGAAGTCCCGATCGATATTGAAGAAGTCTGCGCCTCCTTAAAGAAGAGGCGTGAAAGGGGCAAGCTGTTTAGTATTGTTGTAGTTGCAGAGGGGGCAAAGTTTAAAAAAGGCCAAGCCGTAACGCAGGAAGAGAAATTAGATGCCTTTGGGCACGTGAGGCTCGGGGGTATAGGCCAGAATTTAAGCGAGTTGATTGAAGAAAAAACCGGCTATGAGACAAGAGTAACCGTCTTAGGGCATATTCAAAGAGGAGGAACCCCGACGGCTTTTGACAGGGTCTTGGGTACGAGGTTTGGTGTTGAGGCAATGGATCTAGCCAAAAACGGGAAATTCGGATATATGGTGAGCCTGCAGGGCAACAAGATAGAAGCGGTCACAATTAAAGAGGCCATTGGTCAACTCAAGACAGTTGATATGGATTTATATAACATGTCAAAGATATTCTTTGGATGAGGACAAATATGAATACTTTATCAAGGATCAAAGGTATTTTAGAAGAAAGCGCTAAATTAAAGATGGGCCTAATCAAACAGGCTCCACTTATTGATAAAATTGCAAGTGCGATGATATCAACTTTAAAAAAAGGCGGGAAGATTATTGTTTTCGGCAACGGCGGCAGTGCCGCAGACAGCCAGCATATGGCAGCCGAATTGGTCGGAAGGTTTCGAAGGGAAAAGAAGCCGCTTCCAGCCATGGCTCTTACTGCGAACACCTCGCTAATTACTGCTATAAGCAATGATTACGGTTATGAATATTCGTTTGCAAAACAAATAGAAGCGCATGGAAAAAAGAATGATATAGTTTTCGCTATCTCAACAAGCGGAAATGCAAAGAATGTCATAGAGGCAGTTTTAACAGCAAAGAAGATAAAGCTGAAGACAATTGGGTTTTCGGGAAAAGACGGGGGAGGGCTTTCAAAGATTTCAGACCTTTCCTTGATAGTTCCTTCAAATAGCACCGCACGGATACAGGAATCACACATAGCGATCATACATATCCTATGCGAGCTGATAGAAGAAGCGTTTGTTTAAGGTGAATTGTGAATAAAAAGGTAAAACCCCTCTCAGGCCTTAAGAAAATCCTAAGGCAATTTAAACGGAAAAATAAAAGAATAGTTTTTACAAATGGCTGTTTCGATATATTACACAGGGGCCACGTTGAGTATTTACAAAAGGCAAAATCCCTTGGGGATATACTGATCGTGGGTATAAACAGCGATGCGTCGGTGAAGAAGCTAAAGGGCAAGGGCAGACCTATAAATACCCAGGCGGATAGGGCAAAGATTTTGGCCAGTTTAGAATTTGTTGATTTTGTGACAATTTTCGATGAAGAAACACCCCTTAATTTAATTAATGAAGTGCGACCGGATATATTGGCCAAAGGCGGCGACTGGAAAGCCGAAGAGATAGTCGGAGGCAATTGCGTTAGATCCTATGGCGGGCGAGTCGCCGTTATAAATTTTTTAAAGGGATATTCAACCACCAAACTGCTTAATGCTATCAAAAAGAGAATTTAATCGGATGAAAGGGCCGATATATAGGGTTATAGACGCAAATTTTAACCGGGTACGGGAAGGCCTTAGGGTTTGCGAGGAATTCGCAAGATTTGTTTCAAATGATAAAGATCTTACAGAGGATTTTAAACGAGCACGCAACCGTGTTAGCAAATTGTATAATAGCTTTTTGAATGATAGAAAATTTCTGTTCTTTGCAAGGAATGTAGCTAAGGATGTTGGTAGGAGAGGTTTTCGATTCGAGAGACAAAGATCTAAATCATTAGATGTCTTTTGGGCAAATCTGCACAGGTCAAAAGAAGCCCTAAGGGTGCTTGAGGAATTTACGAAGCTGCTTGATGGAAACACTAGCGATGATTTTAGGCGATTAAGATATAAATTATACGAACTTGAGAAAAAAGCTTTTAAAAAATTGCAGGCTTTACTTAGTTTTAGATAAGAAAGCAGCCGGCACAAAGGATTTAATCAGCCTGGCCCGATTAGCCATAGAGGGAGGTATTGATATCCTGCAGCTGCGCTGGAAGGATAAGAAGAACAGGATCGTCTTAAAGGTTGGCAAAGAGTTAAGGAAGGTTACAAAAGAAGCAAACGTTTTATTTATTATTGATGATAATATAGACCTTGCCAATACCTTAGATGCCGACGGTGTGCACCTTGGTCAAGAGGACCTTCCGATAAAAAAGGGCCGCGCTATCCTCGGGTCGGAAAAAATAATTGGCTGCTCAACCCATACGATTTCTCAAGCGAAGAAGGCTGTTTCCGAAGGCGCCGACTATATAAGCGTTGGCCCAATCTTCAAGACCCCAATTAAGGCAGATTATAAAGCAGTTGGCCTGAAGTTTTTTAAAAGGGTAAGACAGGAAACGGAATTACCTGTTTTTGGAATTGGTGGTATTGGGTTGAACAATGTAAAAGAAGTGATTAAAAGCGGTGCTGATAGGGTTGCAGTTGTAAGAGCAATAGTTAATGCCACAGATCCCAAAATGAACGCCGCTAGGCTTAAAGAAGAGTTAAATAAGACATGATACAATTAGAACTTGCTAAGCAAAATAAGACAACACCGCAGATAGCACAGGTTGCCAAAGATGAATCTTTGGCAGTAGAGCTTATAAGAAAAAATTTAATCCAAGGGAAGATAGTTATACCGAATAACAAAAAGCGCAAATTCGTCCGTCCATGCGGGATAGGCCACCCTTTACGGACTAAGGTTAATGCGAACATAGGCACCTCAGTTGGAAAGGCCAGTATTAAAGAAGAGCTCAAGAAGTTAGAGGTCGCTATTAGAGCCGGGACAGATACTGTGATGGATCTTTCTACAGGTGGAGATTTAAAAAAGATAAGAAAAGCGATGCTTAAGGAGTCATGTGTAGCTGTTGGAACTGTTCCACTATATGAGGCAGCGGTGGATGTTACTCGGCGCAAAAAGAGTATTAAAGACATAAGAGAAGAGGATTTTTTTGAAGTTTTAGAAAAGCAAGCAGAGGAAGGAGTGGATTTTTTCACAATCCATTCAGGGGTCACCTTGGAGACGATAAGCCGACTTAAGAATCAAGGTCGTATTTTAGATATTGTCTCGCGAGGAGGGGCCATTTTAGTTGAGTGGATGTTGACCAACAAAAGAGAAAACCCGTTTTATGAAAGCTTTGAAAGGGTTTTGAAAATAGCACACAAGTTCGATGTTACTTTAAGCTTAGGTGATGGATTAAGGCCTGGTGCGTTGGCGGACGGAACAGACAGGGCGCAGATCCAAGAGCTCATAATCTTGGGTGAACTCGCAAAAAAGGCACGAGAGGCCGGTGTCCAGGTGATGATTGAAGGCCCAGGGCATTTGCCCCTGGATCAGATTGAGATGAATGTCAAATTACAAAAGTCTCTGTGTGACGAAGCCCCGTTTTATGTGCTAGGACCTTTGGTGACGGATATAGCCCCCGGCTATGACCATATAACCAGCGCAATCGGAGGCGCAATAGCCGCTAGTTTTGGAGCTGATTTTTTATGCTACGTAACACCATCGGAACATTTAGGGTTGCCGAGCAAAGAGGATGTGGAAATTGGGGTTATTTCCTCAAGGATCGCAGCACATGCCGCAGACATTGTGAAGAAAATCCCACATTCGTTGGAATGGGACGCAAATATGTCCCGGGCAAGAAAGCAGAGAGATTGGAAAAAGCAGTTCGGGCTTGCCATAGAACCTAATCGGCCCAAAAAAGTCAGAATGAATTCCAACCCTGACACGGAAGATGTTTGTACTATGTGCAGCAAATACTGTTCAATAAAGATAATCGAAAAATACTTAAAATGAGTCCCGTTAGAGGCTGTTACGGTCTAACGGGGTCAAGAATGGGGTATCTAACGGGATGAGCCTTTTAGTAGTCGGTTCAATAGCCCTGGATTCAGTCAAGACGCCTTTTGGAGAAAGGGATGAGATCCTGGGTGGTTCCGCAACCTATTTTTCTATCAGCGCCTCTTTTTTTACAAAGGTTAGTCTGGTAGCTGTTGTTGGTACAGATTTTCCTAAAAAGCATATAGAATTGTTTAAAAAAAGAGGCTTGGATTTGGACGGTCTTGAGTTTGAGAAAGGCAAGACCTTCAGGTGGAAGGGTAATTACGCGTATGATTTGAATAACCCCAATACGATCTATACAAAATTAAATGTCTTCAAAGATTTTTATCCTGCTGTCCCGGTCGAGTATAAAAAAATTCCATATCTGTTTTTGGCAAACATCGATCCGCATTTACAATTACTCGTTTTGAAAAAGGTTTATTCTCCGCGTCTTGTTGCCTGCGACTCCATGAATTTTTGGATTCAAAACGAATTGAAGGCGCTGAAGCGGTTGCTTAAAAAGATAGGTCTTTTTGTTTTAAATGATTCAGAGGCAAAGCTTATTTCCGGGGAAAGCAATCTGATCAAGGCGGCAAAATATATCTTTTCTTTAGGTCCTAAACGGATTATAATAAAACGAGGAGATAGCGGAGCAATATTTTTCACGGATAGCAACAAATTTTTCTGTGCCCCTGCTTATTTAATCCAAGGGATAAAAGATCCTACCGGTGCCGGCGATACATTCGCTGGAGGCCTTATGGGGTATCTAAGCAAGTCAAACGATTTAAGTGAATCAGGTTTCAGGAAGGCCATTATATACGGTACTATTATGGCATCTTTCTGCGTACAAGACTTTGGGCCAAATAAATTACTTAAACTGAAGCTTTTTGATATAAAGAGAAGATTCACAGAATATAAAAGGGTGACGAGTTTTTAACGGGCATGCGGGTGTAGTTCAGTGGTAGAACACGAGCTTCCCAAGCTCGCAGCGAGGGTTCGATTCCCTTCACCCGCTAGTAGAAAACAAGGTGAATCACTATGGGAATCGAAGCCAAATTTCGCCGACGTACAGGAGGAAAAGGGTCCAATCAGGACCCGACAGGAAATTTGGCCGGCCCGGAGCGAAGCTCGATCAGAGCTGAGCGTAGGGGATTCCCTTCACCCGCTAGTAGAAAACAAGGTGAATCACTATGGGAATCGACCGGATGAGCAATGTCATTCTTATTCTTTTATGCTGTAGTTTATGTCTTATGGGTTGTGCTACATCTTCTCAAGTCCAGTCCACGAATATGGTCCCAGCGTCTATTAGCGGGGCATATCATGAAGTGCATAAAGGCGAGACTCTCTGGCGTATAGCACAGATCTATGGATTGGATGTGATGGATATTGTAAGGGCCAATAATCTTTCAGACGCTACAAAGATAAATCCAGGACAGCGCCTTGTGATCCCAGGCACAGAAAGCCAACTTGCTGTTGCCACTGGAATAACGAAATCCTATGAAAAAGAATCGTTCAGCTGGCCCCTTGAAGGGGAGATCATTTCTTTCTTTAACCAGGAAAGGTATGGTGTTCAAAATAAAGGGATAGATATACGAGTCCGGGAAGGGGATGTCATAGCGGCCTCCAGAAGCGGGAGGGTTGTTTTTTGCAGTGACGAAATAAAAGGCCTTGGCAAGGTAATTATCATTGACCATTTTGACGGATTTTCAACGATTTACGCAAGGAATTCTCAAAATTTGGTTAATGCTGCTGATACCGTAAAACAGAATCAGGTCATAGCAAGGGCCGGCTCAACAGGTAGAGGTACAGAACCGTATCTACACTTTGAGATAAGAGAAGGGCATAAATCACAAAACCCACTTTATTATTTACCATAAATTAAATGATTTTGACGAATACATCACCAGAGATATTTGTTGGAAGGAATGAGGTTTTAGGGATCCTGGACAAGAGGATAAGTGCCCTAAAATCCGGGTATAGGCAAAACATAGCCCTTACAGGGCAGAAGCTTTGCGGAAAAACCACCATCCTGCAGCATTTTCTTGCCAACCTGAGAGATCCTTCAGTTATCCCAGTATACATAGAAGTCCTATTCGAACCTTTTGAGAACTTTTCAAAAAAATTCATAGGGACAATGCTTTTTAATTTTTTTAAGGATATCTGCGAAGATGCAAAGGAAGACCTGCCATTTTTAATCTCAAAGGCCCAAGGGATAATACCGAAAACAACGGCTTCCATCAAGGAGGTTCTGCGTTTGCTGGAGAAGGAGGATTACCAAGAGGCCTATTCGGCACTTTTTGATTTAACTACCGTTGTGAAGAAAGAAACAGGCAAATCCTGCATTATAATACTTGATGAATTCCACAATCTGTCTTTTTTTAGTTTAAAGAATCCATTTGCAATTTTTGGAAATAAAATCATGGTGCAGAAAGACACTATGTATATCGTAACAAGTTCGCAGGTTTCATCAATAAAAAGGATACTTAAAGAAAAGCTCGATCTTTTATTTGGAAATTTCGAGATTATCGAAATCAAAGATTTTGATTATTCTATCAGCAAAGGGTTTCTGGATAAACGCCTTGAGGGGATAAGATTGCAGGATGAGCTCAAGGATTTTTTGATTTCTTTTACAGATGGGAGACCTTTTTATATCGATATAATTGCGTCAAGGTTACTTGACATAGCTGCGCAACTTCAGTTTAAATGGCTGAATACCGCTCAAATATCACAAACGCTTGAGGATCTCTTATTTGATTCGAAGGGGACGATAAACCAGTATTTTCAGAACCTCATGTCAGTTTTCGCTGAAAAGCCTTTCATAAACGACTATTTGGATATATTAAGCGCCATCTCGAGCGGAGACAGGAAGATAGGCCAGATACGCAGCAAGTTTACCGGTAGGAAAAGGTATATCAACGAAAGGATCGAAAGGCTTACAGAAGAAAATCTCATATCAAAAAACGGATTTATGTACTATCTAAATGACAGGGTTTTTGAATTCTGGCTGAGGGATGTGTATAATAAAAAGCGGTATTCGATGGTAAGTATCTTTCAAGATAGATCGAATATTTTTAAAAAGGACGTTGAAAATCTTATCTCATGTTTTTTAACTGAGAATAAAAAGACTATTTACGATCGCATAGAAGAGTTGTTCAATTCCTTTAGCGACGAGGTTATTAAAATTGAGGAGAAGAGTATAAAATTCCCGAGTTTTACTAGCGTAAAGACCGAAGAATTAGCGGAGGGGAGTGGTGAGTTTTTTATTCGAGCTAGTTATACCCCCCAAAAAAGTTGGATTTTACAATA
>JABMQH010000170.1 GCA_013203355.1 Candidatus Omnitrophota bacterium
ACTTAAAAATATTACCTAATCCTTTAAAAACAGGCGAGGCGGGAAAGGCGGTCGGCGCAAAAGCGGCACGCGCAGATATAGCGGCGTTTATTGACAGCGACAATATTTTACCGTCGGAGAATTGGCTTAAACGGATGATTGAGCCCTTTTGCGATCCGGATATAATTGCGAGTGAGCCCTTGGAGTATACATACCGGGAAACAGACGGTTTAATAACGCGGTACAGCGCGCTTTTGGGCATGAATGACCCGCTATGCCTTTTTATCGGCAATTACGATCGTTATAGCCATCTTACCGGTACGTGGACGCAGATCCTGCACAGCGAAGAAGATAAAGGGAATTATCTAAAGGCAACGTTTAGCGGGAAACGACTTCCTACGATCGGGGCGAACGGCTTCCTGATCCGCAGAGATTTTTTAAAAAGTACGGGGATAGCCGATTATCTTTTCGATATTGACGTCTTGTATAGCCGCCTGGAGGATCTGGGGCAATTAAGCATCGCAAAGGTAAAGATCGGCATTATGCATATATTTTCTGGTGACATACGGGACTTTATCAGGAAGCAGCGCCGCCGCATACGCGATTACGCGTACTATAACAGCCTGGGCCTGAGAAAATACAAGTGGGCCGGAAAGCCGCTGTTCTTCGGGACATTAAAATTTGCCATTTTTACGGCTTTGTTGCTTCCGTTGCTGATTCAGGCCATAATTGGCTACATCCGCAAGCGGGACAGGGCATGGTTTTTCCACATACCTGCTTGTATTTTAACATTCTATATATATTCGTTAGCAAGTTTGCAAAATATTTTTGTCAATAAACCGTTTAACAGGAGTAACTGGCAGCTCCCCAAGCGGCCCTAAACGATAAAAATAATGCTAAAAATACTGTTAAGCGCCGCGCGCGAGGCTGGGGCGATGATGGTTCATCCAATCTAATATTTCTCCTCACAAAAAGATGCGCTGGTGCGGATATATGGGCCATCGCAAAACCGAACTAAGGCCAGCAAAATAACCCTACCCAAACGTAGCAGGCAATGATATAATTATACGCTATAAACGGCTCAATCTGAAGCTAAACGAAAATGAGTAATATTAAAAAGAAAGTTTTAATTTTATCGCCGTTCTTCAAGCCGAATATAGGAGGAGTGGAGAACTATCTCGATGATTTATGCGGATATCTCAAAACCCACGGCTATATGGTGTATGTAGTAACTTATCAGCCGCTAACCGTGCGCATAAAAGCAAAACCTGTCGAGATAGGGGAAAATATTGAGATTCGAAGGGCCCGGTGGTTTGGTTATAATCTGTTTCATAAACTAGAGCCTTACCCGGTATTGGAATTTGCTTATTTAACCCCGCGCCTTTTTATTTATACATTTTTATTTATGCTAAGAAATAATAAAAAGATAGATGTTGTGCACGCCCAGGGTTTAACAGCGGCCTTTATCGCCAAATTTCTGGCTGCAATATTTAAAAAAAGGACGGTAATGAGCACTTGCGCTGTATATAACTTAGAGAAAAACTCGTTTTTTTCTAAAATGGTTAAATGGACACTGTCAACAATGGACAAAATCCTGCCGCTTGCGGATTTTTCAAAGCAGGAGTTAATACGCATAGGATTGCCGAAAGATAAAATGCAGGCTTATTACCTCTGGGTTGACCAGACCAAATATGTGCCGGCTGATAAAAAAACGGCAAAAGGAAAAGTAAATTTAAGCGACCGATTTGTCGTTCTTTTTGTCGGCCGTTTCATAAAAATAAAGGGAGTGGAGGTATTAATTGAAGTTGCAAAGACATGCGATAAGAATATAAATTTTGTTTTTATTGGTGATGAAGGCCCGCTTTTAAATTACATAGAAGATCAGGCAAATCAATACGAGAATATTATGCTGGCAAAGGGTATCTCCGGCCATCAACTGATCCCGTATTATCAGGCTGCCGATGTTCTGGTTGTGCCGTCTCAATACGAAGAGGCGTTTGGGAAGGTTATCATAGAGGCATTGTCATGTGCTACGCCGGTAATAGGGGCAAATAGGGGCGCAATACCACATGTTTTATCCGAACAGGTTGGCAGGGTTGTTTCGCCAACCGCAGAAAATATTAAGCGGGAGATAGAATATTTGTATCGTCACCCCGAACCCTTATCCAAAATGACAGGCAAGTGCCGTGAATACGCCGAAAAAAATTTTGGCGAAAAGAATATCGAAGTTATCACTAACAGTTATTATCCGTGAGGTATGCCATGAAGAACGCAGATATACCTGTTGTTATTCTCTGCGGTGGAAAAGGAACGCGTCTGGGGGTCCATGCCGTCTCGGAGGTCCCAAAACCGCTTTTGAGCATCGGTGAAAAACCCATACTCTGGCATGTAATGAAAATCTATGCTGCCCAGGGGTTTAAGCGGTTCATCCTTTGCGTGGGACATAAAGGCGACCAGATAAAAAATTATTTCAAAAAAAATAATCAGGAGCATTGGCATATCCAATGCGTTGATACCGGCCTTGAGGCACCCAAGGCTCAGAGGATCGCCAAGGTGAAGCGCTTGATTGAGGAGGAGAATTTTTTCCTTGCCTATGGCGATGACGTGGCAGATATAAATTTATCAAAACTTTTTCGACTACATCTCAACAGTGGCTCCATTGCAACTATTACTGCGGTACAGATGATTTCTGATTTCGGTGTTGTAGAGATAGGAAGGAATAATACGGTGACCGCGTTCAAGGAGAAGCCCTATTTGAAGAAGCGGATGAATGGTGGGTTTATGGTGATGAACAGGAAAATCTTTGATTTCCTTAATTTGGGAGAATTGGAGAACGCGGTATTCAAAAAATTGGTTACATTAGGTCGGATATCCGCCTATAGGCATCCCGGGCAATGGAAAACAATGAATACCTTAAAGGATAATCTCGAGCTGAATACCCTCTGGAAGACCGGAAGGGCCTTCTGGAAGACGTGGTGAGGGATAGAGGCATCAGGACATATTTAAAAAGGGGTAAAAAATGAAATGGAAAAATAGAAATGTGTTTATAACAGGCGCGGATGGTTTTATCGGCGCCTGGCTTGCAAAGAAATTAGTTGAAAAGAAGGCGCGTGTCTTTATTCTGATACGGGATTTAAAAAGAGAGGCTACCTATAAACTGCTTCATCTTGAGAAAAAGGTGACCCAGGTCCAGGGTGACCTGACAGATTACAAGACATTAGAGCGGATTTTAAATGAATATTCCATTGATTCCTGTTTTCACCTCGCAGCCCAGGCATTAGTGCAGGTAGCAAACAGAAGTCCGCTCTCTACCTTTGATTCGAATATCAAGGGTACATGGAACCTGCTTGAGGCATGCAGGAATACAAAGACCATAGGGAGGGTTGTGGTTGCTTCAAGCGACAAGGCCTATGGCGTGCAGAAGAAGCTGCCTTATACCGAAGAGATGCCGCTTTTAGGACTGTATCCTTACGATGCCTCCAAGGCATGTGCCGATATCATCGCCAGGTCCTATTTTGTCTCATTTGGATTACCCGTTGCAGTAACAAGGAACGCGAACACCTATGGTGGCGGAGACTTAAACTTCAGCAGGATTATCCCCGATGCAATTTGCTGTCTGCTCCAAGGGAAGACATTTATCATACGAAGCGATGGTACGCCCGAGCGTGATTATATGTATGTCGAAGATGCCGCGGACGGCTATATTAGTCTTGCTGAACAGATTGAGAAAAAAGGGGTAACGGGAGAGGCCTTCAATTTCGGTACGGGAAGACCTATAAGTGTGGCGACTTTATTTAAGGTTATTGCCAAATTATGCGGTAAGCCCCAAGTAAAACCGAAGATTTTGGGCACGGCTAAAAATGAGATTGACAGACAGTTTTTGGCGATAGGCAAGGCTAAAAAAATATTAAACTGGAGGCCGGAGATCAAGCTCGAAGAAGGCCTGAGGCGCACTATTGCATGGTATAAACAGTACTTAGGCGTTTAGAAACCGAAAGATACGGGTAATGAACAATAAAGTTGTTTTATTTCACGGCAAGCCAAGCGTTTTCGATAAAAGAACGAAGGCGGCCCCGTTGGCGCTGCTATGTGTCTCCTCTTTTTTGGTTAAAAACGGTTTTGCGGTTAAAATCATCACTGATTCCCTTTGCGATAATTATATTGATGAAGCCGTAAAAGAGTGCAAAGACAGTATTTGCTTGGGCATAACCGCAATGACCGGGAATCAAATTACCGAAGGGCTGAAACTGTCGTCTTTAATAAAAGCGCGGTATCCGGATTTGCCCGTTATATGGGGCGGCTGGCACGCGTCTATTATGCCTGAGTCAACCCTCAGGGATCCGAATGTTGACATTATTGTTGTTGGCCAGGGAGAAAGAAAATTTTATGAGGTGGTAAAAACGCTGCTTGATTCAAACCGTAATAATTTAAGAAAAATCCCCGGAGTTTCTTTTAAAGAAAACGGGCAATTAATTATGAATAACGAGTTTGCGATAGAAGATATGGGCAATTTCCCTCCGGTCCCTTACGATATCATAGATTTAGAAAAGTGCTTCAGCAAAACGGAATACGGCGACAGGACCATATCTTATATCAGCAGCTACGGTTGCCCCTACCGCTGTTCTTTTTGTATTGAGCCGATTGTAAACAAAAGAAAATGGGTCAGCCTGCCCGCACAGCGCGTTATTGACGAATGGGGTTATTTATATAAAAGGTACGCGATTGATTCGATCGCTGTCTATGACAATAATTTTTTTGTAAATAAGCAGAGGGTTGTCGATATCTGCGAAGGGCTTATTAAGAGAAATATTAAAATTCGATGGGGCAATGTGAACGGCCGTATACCCCAACTGGTAAAATATGAAAAGGAGATATGGGCCCTGATGGAAAGGGCGGGGCTTAGTATGGTGCTTACCGGTTCGGAGTCTGGTGAGCAAGAGGTCCTGGACCTGATACATAAAGATGCGAAGGTAGAAGATATATATGAGTTTACAAAGTTGTGTAATAAATACCACATAAAAATTTTATTTTCATATATGCTAGGGATCCCATGGTCGGACAACGCTGAATTTAACGCCAAGAAGGTCGACTATGAATTAAACAGCTTGTTGGGGCAGGTTAATGAGCTATTAAAAATCAGCAAAAAAAACAGATTTATGGTTTACGCATATACACCATTCCCCGGGAGCGAAATGTTCGAAATGGCAAAAAAGCACGGTTTTGAAGAGCCAAAGATGCTGAGGGAATGGGGAGACATGATATATAGTCCGGAAGATATTTTTCAAACCGCAAGCTACAAACGCGGGTGGCTCACTAAAAAACAGTTTTATCTTATTACGATGCTTGAACAATATATTTTTGGCATGATGGATCTGGATGCTAGAGATTGGATAGCCAAAAATTTTAATAACAGACTTTTCCGCTTATTTTTCAAAGCGGTTTTTACAATAGGATATTTTTTAGCGCGCATAAGGTTAAGATTAAAACTATTCGGGTTCCCAATGGATTATTGGGTGTTTGTCAAGTTTCGGAAGTTAATAAGAATGTAAGGGTATAGGCGAAAGGAGAAAGGCCTTAGGTATATAGCCCTGAAAGGAGAAATAAGGATGTACGAAACAAAAAAAATCTCTGTGGTGGGTCTTGGCAAATTAGGTTTGTGTGTTGCCGCCTGTTTTGCTGACAAAGGGTATAAAGTGATAGGCGTAGACATAGACACGGAAAAAATAGAAAAGATAAATAAGGGCATATCGCCTATTGATGAGACTGGCTTGTCATCTTTGGTAAAGAAGGCAAAGAAAAACCTGAAGGCAGAATTGAATTATGAAAATGCCATAATGAATACCGATGTCAGTTTTATTGTTGTGGCTACTCCGAGCCTTGCGGATGGCAGCTTCTCGAATGAATACCTGGAGAAAACACTTTATAAGATAGGGGCGGTGCTCAAGAAGAAAAAAGGTTATCACCTGATAGTAATTACTTCTACCGTGATGCCGCAAACAACGGAAAAGATCGTCAAATTTTTATTGGAAAAAGTATCCGGCAAGAAATGTGGGCGGGATTTTGGGCTCGCCTATAATCCGGAATTTATTGCTTTAGGAAGCGTAATACACGATTTTTTGAACCCGGATTTTGTTCTTATCGGAGAAGCGAGCAAGAAAGACGGCGATATTCTGGAAAATATTTATAAGAAGACATGTGACAATAAGGTGCGTTTTGCCAGAATGAGCCTTTTGAATGCCGAGATAGCCAAGATTTCCCTTAATTGCTATATTACTACGAAAATTACTTTTGCCAACTCATTGGCGGGAATTTGCGAAAAAGTAAAAGGTGCGGATTCGCACGTGATTACCAAAGCATTAGGCCTGGATAGCCGTATCGGCAGTAAATATATCAGGCCGGGATTGGGTTATGGCGGCCCTTGTTTTCCTCGCGATAACGTTGCCTTTTCTGCGTTTGCACGCAAAGTAGAAGCTAGAGCGAAGTTAGCGGAGATGGTAGATGAGGTCAACCGCGACCAGGTGCTAAGAATAATACATAGAATCAATGAAATTCTAAGCCTTCGTGGCAGGAACAAAAAATCTGAACAAATCGCTATTCTGGGATTATCATATAAACCCAATACGCCCATAATTGAAGATTCACAAGTCTTGAGTATTGCACAAGTGTTGGTAAGCGAAGGCTATCGCGTGTGTGTCTACGACCCCCAGGCATTGGAAAGTGCGCGTTCCGTATTGGGCGACACGGTTAAATATGCGAAAAATGTGCAAGAATGTCTTGCGGGAGCGGATTTGGGAATTATTGGCGTACCGTGGAATGAATTCAAGCGAATCAATGCCAAGAAGTTGAAAAAAGGAATTATTCTTTTTGACTGCTGGAGACTATTAGAAGGTAAAAAGGGATTGGATATCAGATATTTGGGAGTAGGTTCCAATAAAGGAGAAAAATAAATGAAGGGTAAAAAAATTCTTGTTACCGGTGCCGGTGGTTTTATTGGGCATCACCTCGTTAAGTATTTAAAGAAAAAGGATTACTGGGTACGCGGAGTAGATATCAAGCACCCGGAGTTTGAGTCAAGCGAAGCGGATGAATTTGAGTTGCTGGACTTAAGGCAGGAAGCAAATGCCTTCAAGGCCGCCGGCGGGGTAGAGCAGGTTTATAATCTTGCCGCGAATATGGGAGGGATAGGGTTTATTGAAACACATAAAGCCGAAATTGTACGCGATAATATTCTGATCAGTTTGCATATGCTCGAAGCCGCAAAACAAAATAAGGTAAGCAAATTTTTCTATACCTCATCAGCCTGTATTTATCCCGGATATAAACAGGACTCCCCAAACGTGACACCGCTTAAAGAAGAGGATGCCTATCCGGCAGACGCGGAAGACGGTTATGGATGGGAGAAACTTTATACGGAACGGGCATGTAGACATTACCAAGAAGATTACGGGTTGCCAACTTATACCGTGCGCTTCCATAACATCTACGGTCCCTTGGGGACATATGATGGAGGCAGAGAAAAGTCACCGGCCGCGATATGCCGAAAAGTCGCCCTTGCGAAGAAAGAAGACCAGATAGAAGTCTGGGGAGATGGTAATCAGACCCGTTCTTATTGTTATATCGATGACTGCGTTGAGGGTATCTATCGGCTTATGCAATCAGATTATCACCAGCCGCTTAACCTCGGTAGAGATAGAATGGTTACGATTAATCAGCTGGTAGATATTGTAACGAACATATCGGGTAAAAAGATAACCAAGCGCTATGACCTGACAAAGCCGCAGGGTGTGCGGGGCCGAAACAGCGATAATACCAAATTGCGCAATGTCCTTAAATGGGAACCAAAGACCAGCCTGGAGGAAGGGTTGGTGCATACATATAAATGGATAAAGGGGCAGTTAAAAGTTTAATGAAAATCAGCAGGACCAGCGATATATTAATAATAGGCCAGCATTTGACCTCCAGGACAGAGGCCGTAAGGGACTATTTGCTCGACCGATCCCGCAGCGTTTCGATCATAGGGCTGGGGAGTGCCTTTATTGATAAAAAAGAAAACCGCCTGTTTTATTATGAAAATGGCGTCTTGCAGAAGGAACGTGTTTTTAAACACACATTTTTAAAAAAAATAAAGGTTCGTCCATTTCTTTTCTCCATAACCTTTTTTATATATTTCATTGATATCGTTCGTTCTTTACTGGCTTTTAAAAAAAGGTTTGATATTGTCATAGGGATATCGCATTTTCCGGGGCTGCTTGGGGTTTTACTAAAATTTACGGGTGTATGCAAAAAGTGTGTCTATTACGCAATTGATTATTATGCGCCTCTTAAAGAGGCCGGTATCTTTGATCGGGCGCTGACAAAGCTGGAGGCATGGATCGATAAAGTAACTGTTTTGCGTTCGGATGAAGTTTGGGATATCTCCGAAAGGATACCGGAAGGCAGGCGCAGGTTCAGTAACATAAGCAAAGCGATATATGCGGATAAACAACATATAGTGCCCTTGGGGTATGCCCCGAGTTTTTTTAGGGATAAGGGGATTAATAAAGTAGATCGATATTCAATTGTTTTTGCGGGAGTCATTATGCGCAATCAAGGGCTCGAGTTGATATTAGAGGCGCTTCCGGAGTTGATTAAGGTAATGCCTAAAATTAACATAAAAATCATAGGCACCGGGCCCTTTTTGCCGAGATTTAAGGAGATGGTAAAAGATAAGTGTTTTGAATCATATTTCAGATTTTATGGTTTTGTAGAAAGTGTAGAGGAAATGCTGGATATAATTGCTTCGTCTGCTGTGGGAGTTTCTCTGTGGGATGATAGAGGCGATAGAATCCCGAATGCCCATTATGGCGATCCCGGGAAGACAAAGCTGTATTCCGTCTCAGGGTTACCGGTTGTTGTTGGGGACCTTACGCTTTATTCGCGTACGCTTACGGATACTCAAGCAGGTATTGCCATAAAATACGACCCCAAAGAATTTATAAGTGCCTTAAGTAGTATACTTCTGGATGATAAGAGCTATTCTAAGTATAAAGCTAATGCAGTAATAACAGCAAATGAGCATTGTAACGCGGAAAAGATTTTTTCCAATGTTTTAAATTAAAAATATGATGCCGAAACTCAATGATGTAGAATCATTCTGGAATTCTAATCCTTGCATGGCGAGGCTTTATCACGGAAACAAAAATAAAATAACGGCTTTCACAAAAATCGAGGATGAAAGATATAGCAGATTTTCAGGTATTTTAAAATATGCGCTTTTCAAGTCGTTTAAGGGTAAAAAGGTGCTAGAGGTCGGTTGTGGCATAGGAAGTGATGGTATTCAATTTGCGAGAAACGGCGCATGTTATACGGGAGTTGATTTAACAAACGCTGCCGTTAGTATTGCTAAAGAACGGTTTGAGTTGTTTGGTCAAAAAGGCGAAATAATAAAAGTTGACACGGAAAGTCTTCCTTTTCCGGATAATTATTTCAATCATGTTTATTCGTTCGGAGTCATCCATCATTCGCCGAATCCCGAGAATATCGTTAATGAAATACATAGAGTGCTAAAACCCGGTGGCAGCATAAACATCATGCTGTACAACCGCACATCATTCTACTACTTTATAGAAGTAAAGCTCATGCGGAAATTATTTTTTATGTTTTGCGAAAAAAAAATATTTTGGAATAGGCTTTTTCGCATGTTTGGTGAGAGTACTGCGAAACGTTTTGAATCTTTTCGTCAAAAATTAGAAGAGATGAAAGCTATTAATGCAAGACCAACAACAAAAGAATGGATATCCACGCATACTGATGATGTTTTTTGCCCGCTTGCGGGAGTCTACTCAAAGCGCGATGCGCAAAAGCTGTTTATAAGGTTCAGAGAGTTTAAATCCTCAGTTTGGTTTATTGACAGAGATAACTGGTTTTTGTGGTTGGTGCTTGGGCGATTTATGCCAAGGTCGGTGCAGAATTGGCTTGAATTTAATTTTGGGTGGTTCAGGATGATTCAAGCCGAAAAATAGCAAGGAGAGAATAATGAGGCTTAAAGAACATCTTTATCGGATTATTGCGAAAACAGGCACAGGCCTTTGCACAAAAATTTTCCCCGAATACTTCGCGAAAGAGCCCTTAGCCCCTTCGGATAGGTACATGGAAGTCCCTTTTGCCATAAAGAATTTACCCAAGCCGCCGGCTAGAGTATTGGATGTGGGGTGCTCCGGAAGTTTTTTTGCGCTGCTTTTAGCAGGATTTGGATACGATACTTACGGAATAGATATACGGAATTACCCTATTTTAAACAAGGTTACGTTCGATAATTTCACGTTTACGAAATGCGATATCAGAAAAACCCCGTTTTCCGATAATTTTTTTGACACGGTCACCGCTATATCCACTATTGAGCATATCGGCGTATCGGGAAGATACGGCATGAACGATGAGATCGACAGCGACAAGACCGCATTGCAGGAGATATGGAGGGTCATCAAGCCGGGAGGGATCGCGCTTTTGACATTCCCGTTCGGCAAAGCGAAGATAATCAAACCTTTCAGCAAAGTCTACGACAGTTCTCAGGTAAACGAACTCGTGAGAGGGTTTACAATAGAGAAAGAAGAATATTATATACAGGACTCTCAAGATAATTGGCATAAGTGCTCGAGGGAAGAAGCGGAGAAAGTAGACGCTACGAGCGAAAGATACCCGCTATGCCTGCTGAAATTATTAAAGGTTACGAATTAAAAAATGGAAAAAACTTCCTGGAAGCATAAATTCGTACGGCTAGTGGAATTGGCTAATGCAATCGTTACGCATAAAAGAAAGCTGTCTAAATTATTGGGGGTGCCTATTAAAGAGATTGATTCCGCATATAATGAACTTGCCGAGTCTAAATTTCTGCATGATCTGAACAAAAAAACAGCGCATCCTAAAATATTGCATTATGTAAGCATGTTCAGCCCTTTCAGGGCCCCTATTTTATATTTGATTTGTAGGTTTATAAAGCCAGATGTGGTTATTGAAACTGGTGTTAAGGATGGATTCTCTACTAGTTTTACTTTGCATGCTTTGGAGATGAATAAAAAAGGCAGACTTTATTCTATAGATTTACCGAATCGCCCCGGGCATGAATTAAGAGAGACCCAAAGAACCGGATGGCTCGTACCGAAAGAGTTTTATCATAGATGGAAACTCATACTGGGTTCTTCGCGGGATAAATTACCCGCGTTATTAGAAAATGTGCGGAATGTTGATATTTTCTTTCACGACAGCGATCATAGTTACGAAAATATGATGTTTGAGTTTGACAAAGCCTGGGGGTATCTCATGCCAAAGGGTTTTCTGCTGGTAGATGACATTACAGAAAACAGCGCCTTCAGTGAGTTCATACGAAAGAGGGGTTGTAAATCTTCTCTTGAATTATTTAAGACGGGAATAGCGATAAAGTATTAGCAAAATGAAAATACTCCTTATATATCCTCCGCTGACTTTGCATAAATTAGATGTGAGCGACCCCTCAAAGGGATACTTGGTGGGCCTGGGGTATATCGCGTCAGTTTTGCAGGCCGAAGGGCATGAGGTGCGAATCCTGGATTGTCTGGTTTCTTCCAAAGACGGGCATTATATAGATTCAAACTTCTCAAGATTTGGACTTACCGATGAGAAGATTCTGGATAAGATCAAAGATTTTAATCCGGATGCGGTAGGGGTATCGTGCATGTTTACCTCTTATTTTAAGGATGCCCATAATGTTGCCCAGATCGCAAAAGAATACAACAAAGATATTCTGGTTGTGCTTGGCGGCGCTCATGCATCTACATTCCCGGAGATAGTCATGAAGGATACCAATGTTGATGCCGTGGTTATCGGAGAAGGGGAAAATACCATACGTGAGTTATTGAAACGCCATCAGGATAAAAAGGGTTTTGAAGGTGTCCAGGGTATCGCCCACAGGATAAATGGTCAAATAAAAAAAGAAGCCCCAAGAGACTTTATCCAGAATTTAGATGAGATACCTTTTCCCGCATGGGAACTTCTGGGAGAAGATCTAAAAACTATTAAGGATGAGAACAGAAACAATAAGTTTTTAATGAGAAAACCTGTCGGACATCTTCTGACAAGCAGGGGATGCCCCAATGAATGCTATTTTTGCTCTGTTAAGCTTACCTGGTCAAGGCGCTGGAGAGGCAGAAGCGCGAAAAATATAGTTGATGAAATAGAATTTTTAAAGGATAAATATGGATATAAAGAATTTCATTTTGTAGATGACAATAGTTCGGTTTCAAAAACACGGATGCATGAAATTTGTCACGAATTATTAAAAAGAAAACTAAATATCAAATTAGCTACTCCTACTGGTATTGCCATTAATACTCTGGACAGGGAGATTCTAACGAAGATGAAAAAGGCGGGGTTTTATAGATTGTGTTTTGGCCTTGAATCCGGCAGCCCTGAGACTCAAAAGATAATTAAAAAAAGAATAAATTTGGAAAAAGCCAAGAAGGTTATTTCTGAAGCAAATAAGCTTGGGTTTTGGACCAGCGGGACGTTTATCATTGGGTTTCCTCATGAAAAAAAGGAAGATATTAGAAAAACGATAGATTTTATAAAGGCCTCGGATATGGACTTCGCCATTATTTATCTTCTGACTCCCCAGCCGGGAACAGAGGTATATAATATATTTAAACAACAGGGGTTGATTGATCTGGATGCGTATATGGATCCGCACTCCGAGGAATGGTATAAAATAAGCATAACCTATTGTAATGGCTTTAAAAATCAGCATTTTTCAAACAAGGAACTCCAGGATATACTTTCGGGGGCATATAAAGAATTTATCATAAGCAAGGCCTTGTCTGTCAGGGCATACGTTAATATTTTACGAAAGATACGTTCGATTGAAGATCTGAGCTATACGGCCAAATTGATGAGCATACCGCTTAGCATGCTGCTTCGGACAGTTCGCGGCAAGCAGTTATCCAATATGTCGATAAGAAGCAAGAAAGAGAACGAACTTAAA
>JABMQH010000015.1 GCA_013203355.1 Candidatus Omnitrophota bacterium
ATGTATTACAAACACATCGCCTGGATATACATGGCCTAACTTTAACCCCCAGGCCATAGCACCAACGCCAGCCCCAAGTAGGCCACTGGTCAAAAAGGCAATGGTTTTATACTTATTTGTATTGATACCCATAACCTTGGCTGCATCCTCATCTTCTCTTACTGCGGTGAGGGCATAGCCAATCTTACTCCTCATGTAATACATATTCAAAAAAGCAGCTAAGGCAGCTATAATAAAGACTGAAAAATCGGCCCAGAACGTTGTCAGTTGGTTAACTGTCTCCCTTCCCAACGCCTGCGACAGCGCCCCGAAGTATATTAGACCTTCAGAGCCGCCCCAGATTTTTGCCCCCTCAATAAAATACCTGAGGCCCTCATTTATGCCTATACAGGCGATAGCAAAATAGGCCCCTCTGAGTCTTAAGGCAATGAACGCTTCAAGAAGTGCTGACAAAGATGCAAGGAACAGGGCAAGAATCATTCCTATAACTATGATGCCTATGCCAAGCCATTTAAATTGAGAAAAGTACGTTATTCCTAATGCCATTCCATATGTGCCTAAGGCTATGAAGGTTACATAGCCAAAATCCACATAGCCCGTCATGCCCATAAATATGTTCCAGGACTGTCCTAAGGCACAATAAAAGGCAAGCAATGCTACCATCTGCCACATACCCGGCACAAAGAAGCCGATTAGAAACATAATAATGTATGCAGCAAAGACTGGAATTAGAGGATAGTACTTAACTATATTTTTTTTCACTTATTTCTTTCCTAAAAGCCCGGTAGGTTTTACTAAAAGAAGGAAAAATAGTATCCAAAAGGCCAGAGATACTGTCAAAGGGAAAGGTGCCACTCCTGGTATCTGGGCAAACAAGGTGTAAGCCCCGTTTTCAATAAGGCCAAATATCAACCCTGCGAAAAAAGCACCGTACGGAGAGGTAAGACCGCCCAGGACAGCTATGACAAAGGCCTTCAGTGTGTAAGCTCCTCCCATGTAGGGGTTGATACCGACAGGAATAAACATGGTAAGCAAGACCCCACTCATGACTGTCAGGCCAATCCCAATAGCAAAGCTCAGGGCATATATCCAGTCTACGTTAACCCCACATACCCTGGCCCCTTCGCTATCCTCAATAACGGATCTTACTGCGGTCCCTAACCTTGTTTTGCTAAACCAGAAGTATAGGAACAAGGCGATAGCTATGCTGCCGATAAATGCATAGAGTTTGCTCATAGGTATAGTAGTAAAAGGCAAGATTATTTTCCCTACATCCCAATAATAACCTCTGAAATCAGAACCAAAGATAAGCCTAATAATCTCCTCTAAAAGAATGCCCATGGCAAAGGTGGCAAGAAGCGAGGTAAGCTCCGGGGCCTTAATCAATTTGCGCATCACGGTATAAAAGAAGAAAAACCCCAATGCCATTCCTATAATAAGGGCTGCTGGAATAGCTACCACTGGAGACAGGCCCAGGGCCGTGAACATAATCAGCGTTACAAATGCTCCAACCATGATGAATTGACCATGTCCGACATTAACCACATTGATAACGCCGAATATCAGGCTCAACCCCATTGTGGCCACGCCATAGACACCTCCGAGAAGTAGTCCGTGGGTCAAATTTCCTGCCAAGAGTTCAAAAATCATGCTCCCTCGTTTACCCTGTTAGAAAGAAGGTTTCACTTTATATAAAAATCTCCTCCCTCATAATAAACTTTTCATATTAAGGGAGAAGATCTTTTATACTTAACTAAAACTTGGGCTTTGGATAGATGGGTTTGCCCGTCGCTGCCTCCAGAGGCCAGACAATAACCCTTTTTCCATTCTGCCACTGCATGTCTACCATGGAATGACCTATCTGCATCCCTGTATCATCAACATCCCAGCCTCCATAGAAGGACATGAATTTTAATTTGCCAAGTGCTGCCCTAACCTTATCCTGGTCAATAGAATTAGCCATCTCTACAGCTTTTACATAGGCCAAAACCTGTGCTCCAGCTTCAGCAGCATGATAATCCGGTATTATGTCTTTACCCAGGGCCTTTTTGAAAAGCTTTACAAATTCATCTTGACCAGGGCCAATCCAATCCAGGCCGACCTTCTTGGCTCCCTTAGGGGAAAATGTTACACCGTATTCCCAGTGAGAGGGACCCATCACACCTTCTGCTATATGACCGCCCAAGGCTTCATAATAGGCAGGCAGGGTTGCAGATGCCACCAGTGATAACCCCTTGACGTTTATATCAAGATCTGACATCTGCCGGGCAAAGAGCTGACCATCCTCGTAATGGCCACCGCCAAGCACTATATCTGGCTTCTTTGTTTTCATATCTGACAGCAAGGGAGTTAGGTCAGTCACACCTTTAGGATATGTCCTCTTAAAAACGATCTCGAATCCAAGTTTCTTGGCGTGCTTTTCCGCACCACCCATGGTCATCCGTGCAAATTCCGAGTCCTCATAAGCCAAAGCGACCTTTTTGACTTTAGGATCAAAATGGCGAACCATATCAAGGGTGCCAACGTGATACAGACTCCCAGGTCCTATGGTTTGCACGATATATTTAAATCCCTGCTGGAAAATCCGGTCGCTGGCACCCCCGTGATCCATATAGACCATATTGTATCTTTCAGCTACAGGGGCTCCGGAAAGGG
>JABMQH010000171.1 GCA_013203355.1 Candidatus Omnitrophota bacterium
GAGCAATATCGTCCCATCCTGCGCTTCTTTCATATCAGGATTAATTTTATGGGCGGCCCTATAATAATAAAGAGCGGCTTTGTATTCTCCCTTGTCTTTGTATATTTGCCCCATCTTAACAAGATTGGCCTCAGGGGTATCGTATCTAATCTTCTCAATCTGATTTTTTAAATAATAGCTTTCGCCCTTCTCAGCCGAAAGTACGACCCTGTCGTGGTAATCCTCAACTATTACCCCTTTGACCTCCTGTCCATTTTTTAAATACATTATATCTGCATTGAGAACAGTGCAAAGCACAAGGAGGAAAAAAGGTAGGATTGCTAAACCTCGCCCCTTTATCTTATTGCACCCGTCCCTTTTAATAATATCAAATAACGCTATGGGATTTATGCTCATTAAACAATGCTCCTAAAGTTTGAATGTATAAAAGGGGCGGGCTATATATCTCATGTTTTATGATTATATCAAACTATATAGACTATATCAACCTATTTTATTCTATTATGAACCAATCCCGCAAAATACCCTGCTCCAAAACCATTATCTATATTCACTACCGAAACCCCTGGCGAACAACAGTTTAACATTGTCAACAATGCCGACAGCCCCTTAAAACTTGCTCCGTAGCCAACGCTTGTAGGCACTGCTATAACAGGCTTGGAGACAAGACCTGAGATTACGCTCGCAAGCGCACCTTCCATTCCTGCAATAGCAATAATTACGCTTGCATTAGTCAAAAGTGGTGTCTTATCCAACAATCTATGCAAGCCGGCTACACCTACATCATACAGGACCTTCGGCTTGACCCCTGCCAGCTCCAACGTAATCCTTGCCTCTTCTGCAACAGGTATGTCGCTTGTACCAGCTGTCACGATGAGCACATATCCCTTTCTTGACAGCCTGGAGGGCTTTATGGCCCTCTCCAAAAATATGGCCCTTGCCAGTTTATTGTATCTTAGTTTGGGGTAAAACTTTTTAAGCGCGGCGTAGCACTGCGCAGATGCCCGCGTAAGAAGAAGCGGGGTTTTTTTATTTATCAAGTTGCCAACAATTTTTTTAATCTGATCCGGAGATTTTTTTTCGCAATAAACTACCTCCGGGAATCCCTTTCTTATCGTCCGGTGGTTATCGAGCTTTGCAAAACCCAGATCCTTGTACGGCAAATCTTTTAAAAGGGCGAAGGACTTCTCTACAGATATTTTTTTTGACTTTAGGTCTCTGAGGACTTTTTTCACAAAATTTTTATACATCTTTATTTAAAGAATATCGCGATTGAAAGCAGAATAATCGCCCCGATCAAGGCTAGGTACACATCATTGGAACGCAGGATCTCTTTAAATCGTTCAATCCCTCTAACCTCTGAAAAGGCCTGGCTGAAAATCCGCTCATCCTTTGTGTCTGCCTTCTCCTTTAGTATGCGCCTTATGGCCTCAAGCTCGTGTTGTTTGAAGCGCAGGAATTTACCTGCTACCATGTACGCCGGAATAAATTTGCGGACGGTTAATTCATTTAACTTATCCGCGCTGACGCCGAGAAATGCCGCTGCCTCTTTTTCGTCTAATAAATGTGGCATCTTTAATTTTAACTTACCTTACCTTACCGTCTTTAATCCACTCATCTATGGCGAGTTGCTCAAATCTCCAGGCCCCGTTTGCTTTACTGCCGCGCAGCCTTCCGGAATTGGCCCACTCTACAACCAAAGAGGATTCTACCTCCAGATAGCTTGCGACTTCATCCGCAGATAAAAATTTATTTTTAGGTTTTGCCTCCAGATTAGTGATTTCGGACTCATCGAACACCATCTGACAATTCCCGTTCAAAATAGCTCCATCATTGATCTCAAGCCTTGGGGTCTTGATATTGCCTGTCAATCTTGCCGGGGAGATCAATTTTAAATCCTTCTGGGCAATAATATCTCCAACGACCTTCCCTGCTACAATGATACTTTCACCTACGATATCTGCCTTTACATCTGCGCTGCTCCCGATGGTTAGATTGCCTTTTGTTGTCAATCCTCCTTCGAATTTTCCGTTTATCTTCAAATTCACGGGATCCTTAAAAACGACATTTCCTTGTATGCTCGCATCTATATCAAGAACCTTCTCTTCCACTGCCTGTTGTTTCTTACCCCTCTTCCCAATCATCTATACCTCCTTCTTTTTTTGGCCTTTTATTGCAAAGGCCTCTTCCATCTTTGACAACACCACTAGGACTACAAATACTAAAACTGCGCTTACCAAAGCCGCGAAATAAAATCCGCATCCAACCGCAAGGCCTATGCCTGCAACCGCCCAGAGGCTCGCTGCCGTTGTTAATCCCTTAACGGTTGAGCCTGACCTCATGATCGTGCCCGCTCCTAAAAATCCTATTCCGGTTACAACCTGTGCTGCAATTCGCGCAGGGTCCACAACAGCAATACCGCTGTATATCTCAAAGATATGAATGGAGGTCATCATAATCAAGGTAGAACCTAAACATACCAAGATATGCGTCCTAAATCCCGCTGCCCTGCCCCTAGAACCTCTTTCGAACCCAATAACCCCACCTAATAAAGTAGCCAAAAGCAACCTTGCCAGAATTTGGAAACCCGTCATTCAACCCC
Source organism: Candidatus Omnitrophota bacterium (assembly GCA_013203355.1). Classification (GTDB taxonomy): domain Bacteria; phylum Omnitrophota; class Gorgyraeia; order JABMQH01; family JABMQH01; genus JABMQH01. The sequence goes on from JABMQH010000171.1 coordinate 2,603, forward strand.
CTTCCGTTTTATGCATCAACCCCTCACCTTCTTGCTTCCAAGAATTTCTTCGTAGTTAGGAAGGTGAGTGGTCAAAGTTTGCAAACCCGCTCATATATAAATCGGACCTGACGCCTTTTTTAAACAACTCATAACCCAAAACAGCAGTCATGGCCGCATTATCAAGACATAGGCCTAATGTCGGAATAAAAAAGTCTATCCCGTTTAAAGAAGCCTCTTCGGCTATTTTCTTTCTCAACCTTGAATTGGCGCTGACTCCACCCCCGATCGCCAGATTCGTCACCCCTTCATTCTTACAGGCAGAGATCGCCTTCCTTACCACTGTATCGCATACCTCTTTTTGAAATCCAAAGGCAATCTCGGAAATCTCTTTCTCCTTTAGTTTTTCTACTCCACCTCTTTTTTTCACATGATAAAGAACAGCGGTTTTTATTCCGCTGAAACTAAAATCTAGGGAAGGGTCGCGGGAAAAAGATTCGGAAAACCTTATCCCGTCTGTTTTATTAATTCCCTTTGCCTTTTCTTCAACCGCAGGGCCGCCGGGATAGCCAAGGTTTAAAATCTTGGCGACCTTATCGAAGGCCTCTCCAACCGCGTCATCCTGAGTTTGGCCTAAGAGCCTGTATTTATTTACACCTTTTACAAGAATAAGGCTTGTGTGCCCCCCTGAGACAACCAGCCCTACAAAGGGGAATTTCGGGTAGTCCTTTGATAAAAAATTTGCCCATAGATGGGCAATAACGTGATCTATGCCAATAACAGGGACATCTAACGAATAACCTAATGCCTTCGCAAATGAAATGCCCACCAACAACGCCCCTATGAGACCCGGCCTTTGCGTAACTGAGATCAAATCCATTGCCTTTAAATCCATATGCGCTTTTTTTAGAGCCTCCTTTAGAACGTAACTGATAACCTCCACATGATGCCTTGTCGCGATCTCCGGAATTACTCCGCCATATTTCTTATGTAAATGCATGCTTGAATATACAACTGTTGACAGGATTTGTCTGTTTTTTAATACCGCGACCGCTGTCTCATCGCATGAGGTCTCTATTCCAAGCGTTATCATTTTATTAACTCCGACAGGAATACAAACTCTATCCCTCTTTCCTGGGCCTCCGGCATCAATTTGGAAAGCGCAAGGATCGTATTCTTCCTATCATGCCCAATGCCGATAGCTGAGCCTTTCGCCTTGGCTTTTCGTATTAACTGTTCCATTTGCCCTTTTATGTATTCGAAGTCTTCCATGTTGTCCAAAAAGATATCCCTCTGATTAAACCGGAGGCCTGCTTTCCTTGCAACCCTTTTGCACACAGATTTATTTGACACCAGGCTATCTAGAAAAAATAATTTCCTTTCCTTTAAGTCCATAAAAATTGTTTTCATGAGTGTGGCGTCTTCCGTTGCCTTTGAACCTTGATGACTGGAGATACCCATAATGTGCGGGACGCTATCTATAGCCTTGGCTAATCTTTCTTTAACTTCTTCGGTTTCCATATCAACCGTTATAGTATTCGCCTCCGGTCTTATCGGCCTCTGCTCTCTGTACGGCTCCAGCGGCAGATGCAGGATCGTTTCAAAACCCCTGCGATGGGCATGGGTTGAAATGGCCTTGGAATAAGGGAGATGCGGTAATATCGAAAAGGTAACCGGCCTTTTTAAATTGAACACCGCCTCTACATTTTTAGAATTATACCCGAAGTCGTCCAAGACAATGGCTATTTTGGAATATGCGCGTTCGGGAGGGGCGGCCTTTTGATGATCCACTACCTTTCTTTCTGTAGGCATGTAAATTTTATAAAGCAACAGAGTTATTAGTGCGCCTGTCAGGATCCCCGCTATAAAAAACAGCGAAATTATCCTTTTATCTATTTTTTCCCCAGCGCTACGTCTTAAGTAGCTCATATGCCTTTATGCCTTTTATTAAATCAACGGCCCTTTGCAGTTGATTATCGTATTTTTTTGTTTTAACTTCTTCAACCTCTTTCTTCTCTTCCGTTTTATCCTCAATCTTTTCAAAAACCTTTTCCCTTTTCTTAGCCGCTAACATCCCTTCTTCTTTGGGCTCCCTTAATAGAGGGATCACCACATCGGGCACTATGCCTTCACCGTGTATTTGCTGACCGCTTGGCGTAAAATATTTCGCGGTTGTGAGGCGTAACGCAGAGCCATCCGCTAATTTAAGTACCGTTTGAACAGATCCCTTACCAAACGTCTTTGTCCCGACGATAATGCCTCTTTTGTTATCCTTTATCGCACCCGCTACTATCTCCGATGCACTGGCGCTACCTCCATTCACAAGAACCAGCAATGGGAAATCAAGATATGGGCGTTTATAATTGGCTTTATAGACCACATTTTGCAGCTCTACCCGCCCTTTAGTGGAGACGACTATCTCTCCTTTTGGTAAAAATACCTCTGCTACCTCAACAGAAATATCCAACAGCCCGCCGGGGTTATTCCGCAAATCAAGTATCAAGCTATCCATGCCCTCGGCCTTTAACCCTTGCACAGCTTCCATCAGGTCCTTCGGTGTATTTTCTTGGAATTCAACCAAGCGTATGTACGCGATACCGTTTTCCAGAATAGCCGGCTCCTTTATGCTCGTAATTTCAATAATCCCTCTCGTGATATTAAAATCTAAAAGTCTTTTTTCGTCCTCTCTTAAAATCATAAGATCAACTGTCGTGCCGGACTCACCTCTCAATTTTTCAACAGCCTCATCAATAGTAATATTCCTGGTTGACTCACCGTCAATCTTGACAATCATATCATTCGGCTTAAGGCCTGCTTTATGCGCGGGGCTGTCATCCAACGGTGAAATAACCGTTAAAATGCCGTCCCTGAGTGTTATCTCTATGCCCAACCCGCCAAATTTTCCTTCTGTCTCTACCTTCATCTCCTGATAAGCCTTCGGATCTAAAAATTGACTGTGGCTGTCCAGAGACATAAGCATTCCCTTCAAGGCGCCATAGATTAAATCCTTTGAGCCAACCTCATCCACGTAGTCATTCCTGATATAGCTAACCGCACTGGCGAATAATTCTATCTCTTTATATAAATCGTCTTTCTTTGGTATTTCCTGTTTTGCAAAAATAAAAGTAGCAAAGCTTAAGCAGGAGACAAAAACAATTAACCACAAAATTATCTTTTTCTTTCCCATTTTCACTCTCTTTCTTTCTTTAATGCATCTTTTAACAACTTGTTTACTGCGCTCGGGCTTGCCTTTCCCTTTGTTTCCTTCATGACCTGGCCGACCAGAAACGCCAAAGCGGACTCTTTGCCAGCACTGTAATCCTCAACTGCCTTGGAATTAAGCGCCAGGACTTTTTTGATTATATCCTTAATGGCCTTTTCATCCGTAATCTGGGAAAGCCCTTTGTCCTTTACGATTTCTTTTGGCCTCTTTTGTGTTTCTATCGACTCCCTCAAGATCTCCTTTGCCATCTTACCGCTAATTTTGCCTGTTTTGATCATATCAAGCATATCCGCGAAATCAACCTCTTTTAACGGAATCGCTTTAAACGATAGGTTCGCAGCACTTAGGGCAGCCGCCAGATCTCCTGTAACCCAGTTTGCCACTGTCTTTGGATCTTGATTAAAATCCTTTACGGTTATTTCAAAAAAATCGGCCTTCTTCTTCTCGCTTGTCAAAACACTGGCATCGTAATCCGAAAGCTTGTAATCCTTAGTAAACCTCCCGAGCCGCTGCTGCGGCATTTCCGGAAGAGATTTCCTTATCCGGTCCTGTTCCTCTCTACTGAACACTATGGGCATCAGGTCCGGTTCCGGAAAATATCTATAGTCGTGCGCTTCTTCCTTTGTACGCATGGGA
>JABMQH010000172.1 GCA_013203355.1 Candidatus Omnitrophota bacterium
AATCCGGATATCCTGTTACTTGACGAGCCTACCAACCATCTGGATATTGAAAATTGTATGTGGCTTGAAGAGTTTTTATGTAATTTTAAGAATACTGCTATTGTTGTTTCTCACGATCGCCATTTTCTGGATAAGGTTTGTACACATATTGCGGATATCGATTTTGGTAAAATACAGTTATATTCCGGTAATTTCAGTTTTTGGATGGAATCCAGCCAGCTTATTTTAAGGCAGCGTACCGAAGCCAATAAAAAGATTGAGCAAAAACGAAAAGAGTTACAGAGTTTTATCGCCCGTTTTAGCGCTAATGCATCTAAATCCAAACAGGCAACCAGCCGTAAAAAGAGTTTAGAAAAACTTGTCCTTGAGGATATTAAACCTTCTTCAAGAAAGTGCCCGTATATCAATTTTGAACAGGCGCGTGAGGCCGGAAACAATATCTTAAATATTGAACATTTATTTAAATCGCTTGATGGGGAAGTTATGTTTCGGGATTTTAATATCACTGTTGAGAAAGGCGATAAGATTGCTTTTGTCGGGCCCAATAACCTTGCTAAGACAATCCTGTTTCAGGTGTTGATGGGGGAGGTTGCGGCTGATAGCGGTAGTTTTAAGTGGGGCGTTTCAACCAGTAAGGCCTATTACCCTAAGGATAACACCGAATATTTTAATGCAGATTGCAATATTATTGACTGGCTTTGCCGGTATTCAGATAATACTGATGAGAGGTTTGTGCGCGGATTTTTAGGGCGAATGCTTTTTTCCGGTGAGGAATCCTTAAAATCGATTAAAGTTTTGTCTGGTGGTGAACGTGTCAGGTGTATGCTCTCGCGCATGATGTTGGCCCAGCCTAATGTGTTAATCCTGGATCATCCAACCAACCATTTAGACCTAGAATCGATCACCTCCTTAAATAAAGGCTTGGAGAAGTTTGCCGGGACGATTCTATTTGCTTCAAATGACCATCAGCTTATTCAAACCGCGGCTAACCGTATCATCGAAATTACGCCTAAGGGCTTTGTAGACAGGGCTGGTACAACGCTTGACGAGTATCTGTCTAATGAAAATGTGAAGAAAGAACTTCAACAGTTATATTTTTAATCTACCTCTTTCATAGCCAGCGACCGAGTGGGGGTGGCCGCTGGCCGAAATTCATTTTCGCCCTATCAAAAAAATTACCCCTATCCCTGAAGATAGAGGTAATCATTGAGAATGGCTCCCCGGGTTGGACTCGAACTCACAGGCCAATGGGATAGCGTAACTTAATAGTTTCTCCGGGCAGCAAAGGTAAAACCTGAGAAATATCTTCGCCAAGATTCTTCTGTAGAGTGGAATTGGTTTGATCCTAGGAAAAAATCCACCACCGCCTCTCTCATACGCGCAAGCTCTTTAAGGCAGGGAAAACCTTTTGCGCTATCTAAAGTCAAATCGATTAGCTCTAGAGCACGTTCAGAAGCCTGTTTGCAATAATCTTCATTATGTTTTGCTTTCCACTTAAGTGCGCGTTCTACCTCGCTTCCGATGTTTGCCATTTGTTCAAGAAACGATAATTGGCTCCAGCGACCCGCGGCAAGGTCTTTGTGCTGATAACTCATTTGTTAATCCTTTTGTTCACTATTTCAATGATCTTTTTTTTTGTCTGTTCATTATCCACGCCGCGGCTTTTATTCCCCTGGGATGGACGCATATTAATCATGGAATCAAATTCAATAAAGTCATCTCCCCGCATCTCTGGATAAAAATTAATTCCCCAAAGACCTTTTTGTTGAGACCCATCCTCCAGAAGTAACGCTTCTAAATCGGAATGAAGTTCGGCATCGACAGCGATGAGATTCCTATCAACATCGACGACGGCCTTTACCATATTGCCGAACATAGCAGACATCCGCTTAAGTTCATCGAGTGTTATTTTTTCTTTTATGATTTTCATTATGATAAACCTTCTATATTTTACAATGTTGTATTATCAACATTGGGGTAAACTGGCTCCCCGGGTTGGATTCGAACCAACAACCTAGCGGTTACGGCTTTTCCAATATTACTACTGGGCCTGGACTATCTCATCATCCTGGTTTAGGATGTCGGGCG
>JABMQH010000173.1 GCA_013203355.1 Candidatus Omnitrophota bacterium
CAGGAGGCCTCGCAAAGGGCACTCAAAAATAAGGTCAATCTAAAGCGGGTGTTTAACATGGTTAAAAAGTTAAGGCACAAAACCGAAATCCCAATTGCATTTATGACCTATTATAACCCTGTCCTGCAATATGGGCTGCAAAGATTTGTCAAAGGCTGCAAGGAAAGCGGTGTTGACGGCGTGATAGTTCCTGACCTTCCGGATGAGGAATCAAAAGACCTGGTGGCCTTTGCAAAAAGGGTAAAGGTCGCAACTATATTTTTAGCTGCGCCTACTTCTACACGCGAGAGAATACGAAATATCGTAAAGAATTCAACGGGGTTTATTTATTACGTCTCATTGACCGGCGTAACGGGTGCCCGAAAGAAGCTGCCGGCAGAGGTTATATCAAAGGTAAGGTTGATAAAGTTTATGACCAAAAAACCAATCTGTGTTGGCTTCGGGATATCTGGCCCTGAGCAGGCGAAGGAAATAGCAAAAGTTGCAGATGGCGTTATAGTCGGAAGCGCAATCATTAAGGTAATCGCGCGAAACCTAAAGGATAAAAATCTAATCGGGAAAGTTTCGCGATTCACAAAAGCGCTGGCAGGGGCGATTCATAATGTATAAAGCAAAGAAGGTGTGCGCGGTTATTTTGGTAGGCGGGAAAGGCAAGCGCTTAAGGCCCCTGTCTACGGATGCCAAGCCAAAAGCCTTTTTGTCTGTTACCAAAGACCGCAAAACGATGTTTAGGGTGACGCTTAATAGGATAAAGCGGATTATTCCGCCAGGAAATGTTTTGGTTTCGGCAAATAAGGCCCACGGGAGATTGATAAAGAGAGACTTCCCCGGTATAGGAAAAGCTAATTTAATCTTAGAGCCGGTTTCCAGGAATACGGCTCCGGCAATTACACTTGCCGCTGTAACGCTGAAAAAACGGTTTAAAGATGCGGTCATGGTAGTTTTGCCGGCAGACCAATACATACCGGATGAAAAAAAATATTTAGCTACAATAAAAAGCGCTGTAACATTTGCAGCGAAAAACGACTGTCTCGTTGTTTTAGGCCTTAAGCCGACATTTCCGTCAACAGGGTTCGGATACATAAAGATCAAAAACCGAAAGACAAAGCATAAGGACATATACAGAGTGGATAAATTCACGGAAAAACCTGATTTAAAAACAGCTAAAAGATTCCTTAAAGACGGCTCCTACCTATGGAATGCAGGGGCATTTGTTTTTAGGATCAGTTCGATATTAGGCGCAATGGCGGTTTCCGCTCCCCAAATACTGCAAGGAGTAAAACGATTTAATAAATTAAAGACAGCCCGAATATATGAAAACCTTCCGGGTGTGTCTATCGATTATGCGGTCATGGAAAAGGCGGATAATATCTTTTGCGTAAAAGGTACATATAGATGGCAAGATATAGGCAGCTTCAATGCCTTAAAAGAGGTATTGCGCAGAGAGTCCAGAAAATTTATTCTTAAAAATGGGAAAGTGACACATATTTTATGAGAATACTCGGTTTGGATATTGGGAGAAAGCGGATTGGCCTTGCAATGAGTGATCCAATGACTATCATTGCCCAGGGCATAAAGACCATTGAAGTAAAGGATGAGGCTAACGCCATTTCCCAGATAGATGATTTTGTAAAGGAAAACTCTGTTGAAGAGATGGTGGTAGGCCTGCCTTTAAATATGAATGGGAGCGAAAGCGCCATGACAAAAGAGGTAGTCAAATTTGCCGAGAAATTAAAAGAAAAAATAGGCATACCAATGAGGATGTGGGACGAAAGACTGACTTCCCTTCAGATCGAAAAAGACCTTATATTTTTAGACGTTTCAAGACGCAAACGAAAAAAGATCACAGATATGCTGGCGGCACAGATAATCCTCCAGAACTACTTAGATTCAAGAAAAAAGGAGTAAGTGTCATTCATGTATAAAAAAATTGTCCTAAATAACGGTCTTAAAATAGTCCTGGCGGACATGCCGCACATGGAGTCTATCTCGATAGGCGTTTGGATTGCTGCCGGAGGCCGGTACGAGAGAGAGGACCAGGCAGGAATAAGCCATTTTCTTGAGCATATGGTATTTAAGGGGACTAAGAATCGATCCGGCCAGCAAATAAAGGAATCAATAGAAGGAATCGGAGGAGCCCTTAATGCCTTTACCGGGGAGGAATTTACATGTTATTTGGCAAAGGTATTATCCAAAGATGCCACGGTTGCCATAGATACATTAACCGATATGGCGTTGAACCCAAAGCTTGAAGCGAAGGATTTTTTGAAGGAAAGGTTCGTAATACTGGAAGAGATCAAGATGTATGTGGACATGCCGAACCAATATGTGCATGAGCTTCTGGTTGAACTTTTGTGGCCGGACCATCCGCTTGGAAGGCCGCTTGCCGGCACGGAAAAGACAGTCTCTTCACTACACCAGAAAGACCTTGCAGTTTACAGGTCCGCTATGTATAATCCAAAAAATATCGTTATCGCGATTGCGGGGAAACTGCCGTCGCATAATCTGATAAAAGGCATTGAAAAAATCTTCCGGCACGTCAAGACAGGACCAAAGAAAGGTTTTGTGCCCGTACGGCTGCAGCAGAAAAAACCCATGACAAATTTTCATTCTAGAAATACCGAGCAGACGCATATAGCGCTAGGCTTTCACGGATACAGCAGATTTTCTTCGGATAGATACACTCTGGGGCTCTTGAACATAATATTAGGCGGTAACATGTCATCGCGGCTATTTCAGGAAGTGCGGGAGGAATTGGGCCTTGCCTATGAAATATCTTCGAGCGCAAGATGCTTTTATGATACAGGTGCGCTTGTAGTTTCCGCAGGGATAGACACCAGAAAGATCAGTAAGGCAATAAAGGTCATAATGGGCGTGCTGAAAAGAATGAAGCATAGGAAGGTCGGCAAGGAAGAGTTTCGCCGGGCGAAGGAATTTTATAAGGGGCAGCTTCTAATGCTTTTTGAAGACACCATGAGCCATATGCTGTGGGCGGGAGAGAAGTCCGCCTATGGTGACAAAACACTCAGGGCAAAGGATGTAGTAAGGCACATCGACGAAGTCACTATAGATGATGTGCAGCGAGTCAGCCGGGATGTCTTTAAAAATAATAAGCTCAGCCTCGCTTCAGTCGGCCCAATAAAGAAAAAAATCGAAGAAGAGGTCAAAAAGAGGCTTTCTGACCTATGAGAGGGGCAATAAGGCTTTTTACAATTTTTGGGATTTCAATCTATATACATATCAC
>JABMQH010000174.1 GCA_013203355.1 Candidatus Omnitrophota bacterium
GTTTTAAGTATACTGGGCAGAAAGGGCGCCTCTCTACTAAAAAAGCCCAAAAAAGAAGAAAAAGAAGTGATTTTATCCATGATGTCAAAAAATATAAATTCTCCGCTAACATCCAGCGCCGGGAGGCTCTTTGATGCCGCGGCAGCACTTCTTGGGGTATGTGAGTATGCCTCGTATGAGGCAGAGGGCCCAATCAGGCTTGAGGCAATGTGCAGGGATAAGATAGAAGAGAGTTACAGATTTAAGATGTTGAAGTGTAATGGCCGATATATAATCGATACACAATCCGTATTTTTAGGTATGGTTAAGGATTTAGCAAAAGGTATAGACAAAGGGATCATAGCGACTAAATTCCATAATTCTATGGCTAAGGTTATTGTTAATACCGCCAAGAGATTATCAAATGATGTGAATATCTACGATATTGCGTTGTCAGGCGGTGTTTTTCAGAACAGGTTCCTAAAAACGAAGGTGATCAAAGAATTGTCGGCTTCTAAGTTGAATGTCTTTACTAATACCAAAACACCCGTAAACGATTTGAATATATCATTGGGGCAATACTATGTGTCTAGCCGTACCGGCAGAAGTTAAAAAGATAGACGGAAGAGAGGCAATTGTAGATTTTGGCGGTGTCCAAAAAAGATCTCTTTGGGTATTTTGGATGGCGTCAAAAAAGGGGATTATGTCCTCATTCACGTCGGTTTTGCGATAGGCAAAGTCAAAAAGGCGGAAGCAGAGGACACCTTGAAGATTTTAAAAGAGATGAAGGAGTTGGCCGAGTCTTGATATGGATACTGTAAAACTAATGGAAGTATGCGGGACGCATACGATGGAAATCGCAAAGGCCGGCATAAAGAAACTTTTGCCGAAGAATATACAGCTTGTTTCAGGACCGGGGTGCCCTGTTTGTGTAACCCCCCAAAGTGATATCGACAGGGCAATAGAGATAGCCCGCAAAAAAGATGTGATCATGACTACCTTTGGTGATATGATGCGGGTACCTGGTACCATTGCAAGTCTCGCAGATATGAAGGCGCAAGGTTGCGATATCCGTATTGTATATTCCTGCCTGGATGCGTTAAAAATAGCCCGCAGCCATCCTCAAAAGAAAATAGTGTTTATGGGTGTTGGTTTTGAGACTACATCCCCGACCATAGCCTCGACGGTATTAGAGGCGAAGAGGTCCAAGGTCACTAACTTTTTTGTGCTGTCAAATTTTAAAGTTATATTTCCGGCCCTTGAGGCCATTTCAAAATCAAAAAATCTAAAAATTGACGGTTTTATATGCCCAGGGCATGTAAGTGTTATTACGGGCAGTGCCCCATACGAAAAGGTAGCTAAGCGCTATAAAAAACCATGTGTTATAACAGGTTTTGAGAGGACCGATATTTTAAAAGGCATTGAGCGATTAGTCAAGCAGAAGAAAAATAATGAATCCAAGGTTGAGATAGAATATAAAAGGGCTGTTACAAGAGATGGGAATACGGTTGCGCGCAAGGTTTTAAATTCGGTTTTTGAAGCCCGCGATTCAGAATGGCGGGGGCTTGGAGTGATTAAAAAAAGCGGCTTGAAGCTAAGAAAAAAATATCGATTATTAGATGCGGAACGGGCGTTTGATGTTAAAATTCCTAAAAGCCATAAAACAAAAGGGTGTGTTTGCGGCGAGGTACTGCAAGGCATAAAATCCCCCAAGGATTGCAGGCTATTTAAAAAGGTATGTACGCCACGATATCCTGTTGGGCCATGTATGGTATCATCGGAAGGGACGTGCGCGGCATATTATAAATATGGAGAATAAAAGAATAACACTTGCTCATGGTAATGGCGGAAGATTAATGCACGAGCTTATTGATAGGCTGCGCCTTAAATTTTCTAATAAGATATTAAACGAAATGGCCGACGCGGCAGAATTGGATATTGGTAAAAATAGATTGGCCTTTAGCACAGATTCTTATGTTGTAAAACCGATATTCTTTCCCGGAGGCGACATAGGCAGACTCGCCGTTTATGGCACAATTAATGACATTTCCATGAAGGGCGCAAGGCCGCTTTTTATATCTCTTGCATTTATTATCGAAGAGGGGTTGGAGCTGTCAATTTTGGATAGGATAGTCAAATCTATAAAAGAGGCCTCGCTAAGGGCAAAGGTTAAGATCGTTACAGGCGATATAAAGGTTGTTGAAAAAGGCGCTGCGGATAAGATATTTATAAATACTTCCGGGATAGGGGCGATAGGTAATCCCGAAAGACGTATTGGCTCAAAGGCGAATAAAGGGGACGCGATCATAATAAATGGCGCAATAGCGGAGCACGGAATGGCCATTCTGAATGCAAGAGAAAAACTCGGATTTATATCCGATATAAAAAGTGATTGCCGTAATGTAAATTTTGAAGTTCAAAGATGCCTTGCCGCCTCGAAAAATATCAGCGTTATGCGTGATCCTACCAGGGGAGGATTGGCTACAACATTGAATGAAATCGCGGCCACCTCGAATCTGGGTATAGAGATTCACGAAAAGGCAATCCCAATAAAACCCTGTGTAAAAAAAATGTGCGATGTGTTAGGATTTGATCCTTTGTATGTCGCCAATGAAGGCAAATTTGTTTGTTTTGCGAACAAGAAAGATACCGCGAAATTAAAACGGGCCATTGGAAAAGGTGCCCGAATAATCGGAACCGTAACAGCCAGCCATAAAAAAGAAGTTCACCTCAACACAGAAATCGGCTCAAGCCGTATCCTGCCCATGCTCGAATCCGACCAGCTCCCCCGCATTTGCTAAATAGTAGATGTTTAAATGGTTACTGCAAGCAATTATTTGTATTTATAAGATGGAACTTCCCTATATTCTATTGCAAAAATAGGCTGTAATGGTATACTCTAATAAGGATATAATATATTATGCAAGATATAACGAGGATACTGATTATATCGTCAGATAAAACCTTAAGAGATGTCCTCAATTTCTGTTTTGATGGGTGGGGATATGAGGTTTTTCTCCGGGATTCCCTTGCCTGCGACATGAATTTTATTAAAAGGATATCCCCTAATGTGATCGTGGTAGATGTCCAGTCTGCCCGTAAGTCTCAACTTGAAATTTGCCACCTCCTCAAAAATGATTTTACAACTTCTTTTATACCTATGATTACCATTATAAATAAAAGTCAGTTGAGGCAGCAGCTTTTAAATATTAGGCAGGGGATAGATGATTATTTGATTAAGCCGCCGGACCCGCTGGATCTGCGGATAAGGATAGAGATGGCAATAAGGAGATCTCAGTCAAGTTTTCATGCCAGCCCCCTTACCGGCCTCCCCGGTGGCAGGGTTATAGAAGAGATGCTTAACGATAAAATGAAAGGGACATCTTCCTTTTCATTCGTATATGTGGATATAGATAATTTTAAATGCTTTAATGATATATATGGACACCTGAGAGGCGATAGGGTGCTCATGCAAACTGCATATATGTTGTATAATACCGTGAAGAAATTTGGTAATCATAAAGATTTTATAGGCCATGCCGGCGGAGATGATTTTGTATTCATGACTATTCCCGATAGATACAAACAGATTTGCCGTAGCTTTATTCAGACGTTTGACCAAGTTATCCCTTTTCATTACTCGCCTGAGGACAGAAAGCGTGGATTTATAATCGCTAAGGATAGGGCGCGCAATATAAAAGAGATCCCACTGATGAGTTTATCTATAGCTGTGGTGAGTAGGACTAGTACTCTTGGATTCAAAAACGTAATTGAAATAAATGAAAGAGTGGCTGAAATAAAAAGCTATCTTAAAACTATCCCTGGAAGCAAGTTTATGGCTGAACGAAGGAATCTTAAGCCGGGGACCAACCAAAGTCCTCAATTCAACGAAGAGAAGGCGAAATTGCCGAATTCCTATAGGCCTCTGGGGCATATCTTAATTGATAAAAAGATCATTACCCCAGAGCAGTTGGACGAGGCGTTAAAGGTTCATTGGGGCAGGGGAGTTGTCTTAGGCGACGTCCTTAAAGAGCTCGGCATGGTTAATGATGAGAAGTTAACGGAAGCGCTTAAAACCCAGGAAGCCACATCTTCCGTCGCTAAATCTGAGCTGGAGAATAAAAATGAATAAAAGTGGAGGGAGCTTAAATATGCTATTTCCGACAATAATAATGGGAGTACTTGCGATTATCCTTATTTTTATAGGATACAACAAGGGTGGACAACACATAAGCGGTATTAAATTGGCTTTTGCCATGACGATTAGAATACTACCGCTGTTGTTTTTTGCGTTTATTATAGCAGGTATGGTCCGAGTTCTCATACCTTACGAACTTATATCGAAGTGGATCGGGACAGAGTCCGGTATGCGTGGTATATTTATTGGGACAATAATCGGCGGCTTATCTCCGGGCGGCCCATATACCAATCTGCCTATTGCTGCCACACTCCTGCGTTCCGGCGCCAGCGTAGGTACCATGGTGGCTTTTTTAACAGGGTGGTCGTTGTGGGCGGTTTGCCGGTTA
>JABMQH010000175.1 GCA_013203355.1 Candidatus Omnitrophota bacterium
CGTAAAATTCTTCTACGGCAAGGACGCTTTTGTAAACTTAAAAGATATCCCCGGAGAAACTTTCACCGTATCCTCTGACCTTATAAGGCCGGTAGGGGATAAAGAACCCACCATGCGCCTTAAGTTCCTCCTTATGGCAGAGGCCCTGCTTAAAACAGAGGGAGGGGATATACGCTCTGTATCTCAGTCTGCCCTTGCCGGGCGCTTCCACGTCCACCGGGAAACCATTAACGGCGCTTTCCGGGACCTATCTGATAAGAAGCCCTAATCCCTTCAGAGCCCGGTTCTTGCTAATGGAGGTTTTTTTCTAACCCCTCATAAAGTCTCAACTTACCCGGTAATGCCGTAACTCCGGTCCTTTTGGTGAAATACTCTTATGTCTTAGCATTTCACCAAAAGGTGGATTTATGGCATGTTTCGGTAAGCAGTGCTATTGTTAAGAAAATGGTTGACAAAGGCTCAAAATTCAACTAAAATATAGCTCATGAAATACATACATAGGTTACAGGAAGATAATATCCTTGAGGCGATTAAACGCGATAAGAGCGTTTTGCTTCTTGGCGCCAGACAAACAGGCAAAACAACGCTTATCAACAGGCTCAAGCACGATCTGGCGATATCTCTTGTTCGTCCCGATACGCGGCAGCGGTATGAGAAAGAACACGGGCTCCTTGCAGGTGAAATAGAAGGTCTGGCTGAGACAAAAAAATCCCCTCGTCCTTTAGTTTTAATTGACGAGATTCAGAAGGCTCTGGGCTTATTGGATGTAGCTCAGGATCTCATAGATCGGGGTATCGCGAATTTTGTTTTTACCGGTTCTTCCGCCAGAAAACTTTATCGGGGCGCAAAGGCTAATCTCTTACCGGGTAGAGTGATTAACTCCAGGCTCGATCCTTTTACGTTAAATGAACTTGGCGCGGATGACCTAAAGGCAAGGTTGCTCTATGGGGCATTGCCGGGTATTATAAAGACCGAAGGTCCAAAGAACAAAGAGATAGACCTCGAGTCTTATGTAACAACATATCTTGAAGAAGAAGTACGCGCTGAAGCCCTTGTAAGAAATTTGGGATCCTTCGCGAGATTCCTGGAGTATGCGGCTTCAGAGTCCGGCAATATCGTGAATTTCAGAAAACTTTCACAGGAAATAGGGGTTTCACATACCACAATAAAAGATTATTACCAGGTTCTTGAGGACTGCCTCATTGTTGAAAGGGTTGATCCTCTTACCAGAAGTAAAACACGTAAAAAGCTTACCAAATCCAGCAAATATCTTTTTTTTGATTTAGGCGTAAGAAGAGTTGCCGCAAGAGAGGGTATTAGATTGCCGCGGGATCGTTTTGGTAATCTTTTTGAGCAATTTGTAGGGCTGGAGCTAATCCGAACAGGGCGCCTGTCAGGCAAGAAGGCGAAGGTTATGTTCTGGCGCGATCCTGACGGCCCTGAGATAGACTGGGTAATAGAATGCGAAGACAGGTATATTCCTGTTGAGGTAAAATGGACCGATGCCCCGTCTGAAAGGGATATAAAGCATCTACGTATCTTTATGGCAGAATATAAGAAGGCAAAAGCAGCTTACCTTATTTGCCAAACGCCAAGAAAAGTGAAGCTGGATAATAATATTTACGCTATATCCTGGCGGGAGACAAATAAGTTAAGCGAATGTTAATGAATAGTGGCCAAGTCTTGGTATTTGACATTTTATAAGCTCACCCTGTGAAACATTTACCATATCTCCCGGCCTTATCAAGCCGGTAAAGAATGAAGAACCCACCATGCGCCTTAAGTTCCTCCTTATGGCAGAGGCCCTGCTTAAAGGCGAGGGAGAGGATATACACTCCGTATCTCAGTCCGCCCTTGCCGGGCGCTTCCACGTCCACCGGGAAACCATCCACGATGCTTTCCGGGACCTATCCGATAAGAAACCATAATCCATTCCAATAGCGGAGTGTCTGCCTCTTTGCCATAACCCATTCACTTCGTTCAGGCTTATGACGCCCCGCCTTATTTTTAAAGTATAGCCCAGACCTGTCTTTGGGCAATATTTAAGTAGCTTTTGTTAGAAATTTGCCATTTCCGGGTATGTCAGGTATACTACTCAATAAGTGAGACTCATAGTTGACCATAGGCTATGAGTTTTTAGTGACATAGTTAGAAAAAATATTTAAAAAGGTTTGTAAAAGAGCTTAACATGAAAATAAAGAAGTTATTAAGTATTCTGGCGATTATATCCGTTCTATTGCTGCCGTTAACAACGGGGGAGGTTCTGTGCGCCCCTAATGGGGGTAACCCTAACGCGCATGGGGGGAACCCCAACGCAGGTGGGGGTAA
>JABMQH010000176.1 GCA_013203355.1 Candidatus Omnitrophota bacterium
ATATACTTCCACACGTTACAAACGCGCCAATGTTCGAAAAAGTTGCACAAAAACCAGACCATAATCGCGGCGCAATAAGGACGGGAAAGACAGAGACGCCGGAAGAGAGAGAAATTAGAACAAAAATAGAAGCCAACCGCGCACTCTTGTCTTATGTTGTGACTGTTATGAATTTGAAAGAAGGCGAAGTGTCAATCGATGAGGAAACCGGAAGATTCGTGTTTTCCGACCCTGCTATCCAGGAAGCCTATGTGAACAGGGGTACTCATAATGCTACATATATGCATGAAAGAGGCCTGATACCTGAAGAGATGATTGATGATAAAAAAGCATTCAGAGAAGCACAATATAGTGTGGTTTACAATATGCTTCACATGGTAAGGACAATTAATGGAGGAAGAGATGAGCTCCATGTAGCAACGCATTTTCCAGGTGAAGCAACTTATGAAGGAACGAATCTATTCAAGACAACAGGTAGCCACTTCCAAGGCAAAAGTTTTGACTTTAAATATGTTAAAGAAGGGTATGGCTTGCAACTAATAATCTATGAAACTAGAAATGGCAAGATGATTGTCAAGGCAATACCGCTTTATCCGGGCGCAGTCGCGGTATCATTGCCCGGAACAATAGATATTGTTGTTAATTTCGGAGGGTTAAATTTCACCGACCGTTCATTTGAGGTATCTAACGATAAGGCAATGGCAATAGCGAAGACATTGAGCTTAAGCGGGAGATTCCAGCGCGCCATGTCTGATGAAAAAGCAGCAAAAACTCTTATGGAGGAGCTACCTGCAAAAGGCATGCCGTTTATTTTCTGTGAAGAAGATGGCAAACCAATGCTAAAAATTCACCCTGTCTATGCAGATATGTTATCAATTGAGGGAATGCTTGACATAGGGATAGCAAAAATATTTTCACCATCTTTTACCTATGAAGGTAATAGGGTTCCTTTGTCCGCAAATGTAGAAGCGATTTTTAAACCTTTTAACTACAACGATACAAATATTGATGTGTATACAACCTATTTCAAGGATGCCTTGGAAGAGACATTGCCCACATATGCAATTGGGGAATTAGTATTTCCAGAAAATCTTGTAGGTATAAGAGGATCTCTTATAGCGAACCTTTGGCAAAGTATCGATATTTCACAGGCCGTGCCTCACTTTGCCTCTCAGAAGGCATTCGAAAAAGGCAGCCCTGCATTATTAAGCCCAAGCATGACGGAAAAGCCATGGGGCGCTCGTGTTGAAAGCGAAAGAAAGCTAATCGGAGAATACGAATATACCGGAAGCGCATCTAATATTAGCATCCCAAAAATTCCCGGGGTAAACTTAGATCTTTATCAGACTATAGCTCAAAATCCAGCCGCCATACTCGGCCAAGGTGTGGTAGATGCCTTTGGCACAAAACCTATTCTTCTAAAACGTCTAACACCAGGCCATAGAGAGCGGGTTTCAGATCTCTCTCGGCAGGTTCATGATACGAAAAATGAGCTCTGGGTAGTAACAAAAACAACCGTAGATAATCCACAGATAATACTTGGGTTTAATCCGGAGAAGCTAAGAATGTTCGAAGCAAAAGAAGGATTTTTAAAAGCATATGAAGCTGCGCTTGTGGAATATTCCGAAGCTCTTGAAATGGTAAACAATGAAATTATGAATCGTTATCCCGGTGGGGAAAAAGTTTTAGAAGATTTCGGAAACACAATGCGATTCATACTATTGGATGATTTGCAAATCATGCTCCTTAATGAGAATAAGCTAAAGATATTAGAAGATGCTGAAAGCCAATTAACTTCATTCTACAACTTCGTTCCTGTCAAAGCCGGCGATGTCATTCCAATTCCTGTAGGCACGGTTCACGCCCTGCTACATGGCGTTGAAGTAATCGAACCACAGATAGAGGGAAGAACTCTTCCCATAGAAGACGGAGCGCGCTATCCCATAAGGTATAACATTAAAACCAAAGATGGCAAGGTAGAGTCCATAAAAGGTATTTCCGCCGAAGAAGTATTCAACGCTATGGAGGTTGCTGAATACAAACCTACACTGCCGGAGGTTCTTTCTGAGCGTAACGGCGTCAAAGTCGAAGAACTCGGCACATTTCCTGGCCTTACTGTTCAAAGGGTTACCTTTGACAATACATTCTTTTCTCATAATGAGACAACGAAGAATGGCTACCATGTTGTAGTTGCAACAAAAGGAGAGGTACAAGTAATAACTCAAACAGGCCAAATTACGCTTAAAGAAGGAGAAGAGCCTGTCTTTATTCCTGCTTCAACGGGTGTGTATCCTGTGATCGCAAATTCAAAAGGCGCTCAAATAATCAAATCTTTCGTGCCTGTTGAAGAGACACAGGTTGCGCAAGTAAGCCCTGCAGAAGAGCCAATGACTGCGGAAGATATTTACAAAAAATCAACAGAACCCGACAGAGACGCGCTACGCGGATTTCTTACCCATGAGGTATTAAAGGGAACATTGGATAAGCGCGCAGTTATTGTGGCTTACGATACAGGTTTAGAGAAAGATATTCATACAGGACAGGTTGCGCAGGCCGGCGAAAGCTCTATAAACAAATATATGGACGGAAATTTTATCAGCATCCGAGCCACAGGCCAGAAGCTCTGTGATTACATTGACCAGGCAATAAGCGAGTTAAATATTCCATACGCAGTAGTTACGATAGCGGGCAATGAAACAGTTGAGCAAGTAGGAGGCGATTTAACCAAAAAGGGTAAAGTATTGAATATCCAGAACGGAGATGGACGGTATATATCGGTTATAGGGTTACATGAACTTGCCTTCAGAATAGCAAACGAATCGAACGTGAATGATATTTTGACATGTTTAAATAGAATTGGATTTACCGTAGATAACAGGCCGTTTACAAAAGCCGATGTAGAAAGCCTGCGTATTAACGGCATCCTCGGTATATTGCCGAAGATAGTTGTTGTAAATTGGAGTGAAAAAATTAAAGCATATAAAAGGGCTCAAGAAGTACTTAAGCATCTGTAATGTAGTTAATCAGCTAACTGGTTAAGAAAAAAAGCCGAGCTAGGAATTAAATCTTGGCTCGGATTTTTTATCTGAAATAAATAAATGATTAAAAAAAGCATATCCATAATTATTATTACGGCATTTTGTATTAATACATGCTGTTATGGGCAGGGTTTGCCTGCTCCGCGGCAGTACAACCTTGCGCCCTCTTCAATATTCCAGAAATCATTCCCTTCTGAACATTCAAAAGAATTCAAACAATCTATCTTATCAGATATTAAATTTTTAACAATTGCATTTTCTATCGCAGCACATTTTATAATTGATGGCAAGAATAAACAAACACTTCTAAAGACGTTGAGAGATGAATTCAGGAATAACAGGGAATTTTTGGAAGGCGTAAAATTAGAAAGTGTCCACACCGAAGCGGATATAGTATATATTC
>JABMQH010000177.1 GCA_013203355.1 Candidatus Omnitrophota bacterium
ATATTGATGATGCCACCAGCATCAGATTTGCCCGTTTCTATACCCATGAAGGAACAATGCCGGCTTTTGATAGCCTCAAGCGTTACATAAAGCGCTACGGCCTGCCAAGGAGCCTTTATTTAGACAAACATACTACTTATAAATCAAATGGTAAACTTACTATTGAGGATGAGCTAAATAATCGAGAAAAGCTAAGCCAACTGGAAAGAGCGGCCAAAGAGATGGAAATAGAGATTATCCATGCTAATTCACCACAAGCTAAAGGAAGAGTAGAGAGGTCTTTTAGGACTTATCAGGACCGGCTGATAAAAGAGATGCGGCTTAAAGGCATAAAAACAATAGAAGAAGCTAACCGGTTTTTAGCTTGCTTTTTGCCTAAGCACAATAAAAAATTCAGTATAAGACCGGTAAAGGAGGATAATTTGCACAGACCTTTGTTTAAAGACACCAACTTAGATAGCATGCTTTGCATAAAGCAAAAACGCACTCTAAGAAATGATTTTACCATTGCCTATACAAAGAAGCTTTATCAGATATTAGATAAAGGCATAGGCAAAACCATAGAGGTCCAAGAGAGAATCAACGGCTCTTTGCATATCTTCTACAGAGGCAGAAAGCTTAAATATAAGCCAATAATTATCAGACAAAGACAAGATAAGCCTAAGCTTAAACTTAAAAAGATTGTCAGGCCTTCCTTGGAACATCCCTGGAAAAAGGCCTCTTATGATAGAATGGTATTGGAAAAAGGTAAAAATCCCAACAAAGAATTAGTTTTAACAAATGCTTAAAACCGGACATTTCTATTTGGGTAAGAATAGGACATTTCTAAATGTGGTTGACAACCTCTAAAAAAATATTGACAAAACTATATATTAAGCCTATATTACCTTTGTAACTTAATATCTGTCAAAACAAGAAGGAGAAAATATAAAAAAAATATTTCTACTATTACTTGTTTACGCATTATCGATATCTTTCGCCCATGCTCAATCAGTAATTGTGCTTAAAAACGGTAAGGAAGTAGAAGGACGACTAGTGGAAAAAACAGACGACTATATAAAAATAGACCTTAACGGTATTGAATTAACTTATTGGATAGATGAAATAAAAAGTATAGATAATGAAACCATATCCGCCTCTGAAGAAAACCTGCAAAATGATTCAGATGCCGCTATATTCGTAACAGGCACCATAATCTTTCCTGATTGGAAACAAGGAAGTATTTCTCTGGCGGCTTTTGACAGTCCTGATTTTTCTACAAGAAAAACTCTTAGCACAACTCGAATAACTAAGCCCGGCCTCTATCGCTTAATTTTTGCCCCCGGTACTAAAAAGGTATTTATCCGGGGGTTTAATGATAGTGATGACGACGGTGGCCCGCCTGCACCGGAAGATCCTGCTTTTTGGTACGGAGATGACTTAAAAAAACCTCTTGTACTTGATAAAAAACTTATAAGAAATATAGATTTGAATGTCCATCTTCCGGGAGGCGATAAACCAAAAATCGATGAAGGGATTACAACTATATTAGATAAAAGCTACTATCAGATAAAAAGTGAAAACCCGGAGCTCAACAATAACTTTTAATAACCGGCATAATACTTAGTTAGACAATTAATCCTGCAGCGATAACATTATCTCGGGATTTCTTTGCAAAATAATCGAATTCGTCTTTCAATCGAAGAACGGATATATTCTTAGGCTGGTAGACAACTTTATACCAATACTTAAACCACTCCTTTGAGATAAGCCTTCCTTCTTGCTCAAGCTGATAATAGAGTTTAGTTTTAAAAATAGGCGTTAACACACTTGCTGAGAAATAATCGAGATTGCTCTCCTTGACAAATCTTAAGGTCCTCTTGGCAACCCCTCGATAATCATTATCTAAGCCAAAAATAAATAACCCCCATACTTCAATATTATGCTTATGTATATTATTAATATTTTTCTTGTAATTATCAATTTTATGAGTGAGTGGTTTATCAATCAACCTAAGGTTGTCCGGTTCTAAAGATTCAAAACCTATGTATAGCCTCCGACAGCCGCTTTTGGATATCGCTTCTAGCAATTCATCATCTTCACCGACCGCGATATTGGAAAGCGCTATCCAAGGCATATGATATTTTTCTATTCTTCGGAATAATTCTATCTTGTAGTCCCGCTCCATAGAGATGTCTTCATCAACAAGATAAATAACGTTATCTTTTTGGTTAAAATTAGACAAAACAGCCTCCAAGTCTCTTTCTATTCTCTCAATGGGGTAGGTCCGGTAGGTTCCCCTAAACAAAAGTTGCGCCGTACAAAAGCTACAATGATAATAACATCCTCTTGCTATTTCTACAGTTATATAACGATAGTTTTTATTATCAATAATATCACGCCGCGGCAAAGGCAAATCTTTCTGACAAAGATCGACCAATCCTTCACTACGATAAACAGGCTGTAACTTATTTTTTCTAACATCGGTAACAATTTCTTTCCATATATACTCACCTTCGCTCATTACACAGGAATCCGCACACTCCAAAGCGACTTCTTGAGGAATTGTTTGGATAAACCTGCCACCGATAACAACAGGAATACCTTTTTGTTTAAAACGTTCGTATATGACTTTTCCTCTGTGAGCAGCAAGAGCATCATGAGCATGCATAGCAACTAAATCATAGCCGCCGTCATAATTAATGAATTCAAAATTGTCATCTACAATATCAAAGTATACACCTGGGGGCATTAAACTAGCTAGTATTTGTAATGCTAAAGGGGTTGCCGGACCAATACGATTATAGCGCAATCCTTCTTTTTTACGCAATACAAAAGAAAGATCTCTATCTTGAGCCAAATTAATAAACAAAACCTTCATACTAAATAAAGCTTTAGGCGAAAATGCTGCTATTTTATTCCTTGTTTTTCATTTTCTAACAAAGCATAGCTAAACGGTAAAATTCTGCCATCTTCAGTAAGATGATGCAAAAAAGAATATTTAATCTCTTCTACGTCTAAATTGTACTTTGTGGGCCAAGCTATAATATCAATACCAAGCGTAGAAACTTTTTCTTTATAACTTCGTGATTTCTTATCAAGAAATGTCCTGCGAAGGCGATACGGTTCAAGGATTATTCTTTCTCTTAATGAGGCAGGCATCCTCCGACGCACGTTGGTATCCCAGTCAAGAAGCTGCACACCGTTATCTTGCCTTAACAGATAAAGTATGATATTAAACACAAAATTAGGGGAGTAATTAACTCGTCTGTTAAAACTATCTATTAATTTCTTCTTAGCCACCCCGATAAGCCTACCTACAAATTCCACCATTTCCGATGTATATAAACAGCCGCCACCTGCATAATTGCCCAAAACAAAAACACTCCTGATGCGCCAATTAGTTATAAAATCCAAATTATTAATACAATAATTATAAATCTCGGACAATCCCCCCACGTTGGCATTTCGAAACAAAGTAGTGGACAACTTAACCTTAATGCCCAATTTCTTCAGATTTTCCAACGCCTTAAGTTTTATCGCTATCGAATCTTTTTCTCCGATTTTAGAAGCCAGCTTACAATCCAGCGTATTTAAAGAAAAAACCAATGTTTCTAATCCTGCCTGTTTAAGCTTAGCCGCATAATCGATATCTGCCAAGCGCAACCCATTGGTTGCTATGGAACATATTTTTCCGCTTTTTACTACCAACCGTACCAAATCAGCTAAATCATCCCGCAAGGTAGGTTCTCCGCCGGTAAGGCTTATTTTGGGCCCATCAAAACGGGAAATTAGATGTTTAAGAGCACTTAACGAAGGATTGGTTGTCTTTCTATAAGAAAAATAGCAGAAATCACAGTTTAAATTACAAGAATAACTAACCGGAATCATAAGACAACAGAAATGCTTTCTGCGCACGGCACCTTCTGTTTTTAATATATCTCTTTGGGCATAGCAATTAGGGCATGACGCCTCACATGTATGCCTGAGGCCTGGTATATGAAAATTCATAGTCCGCTTGTAAAAATAAGGGTCTTTCTCTACGGTCTCCAGAAAAATACCGTGACTTGGACAATATTTCTCCATAACCACTTTATTATCAACTTCCTTTATGCAGGCACTAATCACTCTATAGCAATTATTGCAAATGCTTAATGTGTTTTTTTTAAAAATTATCATTTATTTCTGGAGAAATTTATAACACTTTCTTCGAAACTTATTTAACATAAAATATTTGTATTTCTTGTATATTGGCATAAACGCTATTCGAGGGGTATTACCGATATTTTTCTTCCTGGCAAAAAAACTATACACTCTCATTAATGACTTAGCAATTTCTATATACAAAAGCTGATAACGGCTAGGAAAAAATCTATATATTTTTTTCTTAATAATATACTCTATAGTCTTTTCATTAAGCAAGGTAGTTAAAATGATAAGAAACCGTAATTTGGATAATTTAACATCAAAGCTGTTCCCGCCCAATGCATAGCCCACTGATATTGCTTTATTTTTTTGACGATTCATCGCATGGCTGTTTATCTTTAGGTTCGCCATTTCGGCAATGTCGGTTCTAGGAAAGTAACTGAGCCAAAAAATCATAGGCGTACCAAACCGATATCGGCTACAAAAACGCGCTATATCAATTAAATCTTTCTCGGTCTGGCCAGGCAAACCAATAATAAAATATCCCCGGCAATGAATACTGTTTTTTTTCAATAAATTAACTGCATTAATAATTTTAGCTTGCGGCATAAACCGCTGAAGCAACCCCTTCCGCACCCTCTCGTTTACGCTCTCTATTCCCATATTAACACTCACGCACCCTGAATCACGAAGCAAAGCTATTATATGGGCGTCAATATGGTCGGGGTGAATATAGCAGGCATAAGGTAAGCCTATTTCTGTTTTGTACTGTTTGCTAAACTCTTTGAGCCAGGCAACATCCATGGTAAAAATCTCATCCTGAAACATAACAGTGTTTATTTGATACTGTTGTTTCCTTTGTTTAAGTTCTTTGATAACGCTATTCACTGTTCTTCGCCGTAAATAGATTCCTTTATTCTGATACAGTTTCTTTAAATAACTGTTATGACAATAGCTGCAACTGTAAGGACAACCACGTGAAGACATAATGGTATAATTATGGGAAAGATAGGGCAATCTTGAATAAAATAAATCTTTATCAGCAAAGGGTAAATTATCTAATTCCTCGATAAGAGGTCTCAATTCATTTTTATATATCCTGCCGTCATTCTTGTAATATAAATTCTTGATTTTCTCTATATCCATCTTCCCCTCTAAGTATCTTACCAATTCAAGAAGTGCATATTCCCCTTCTCCCTGAATAAGAAAATCAACATGGTTATTTGCGATTACCTCTTCTGGCATACAGGTAGCATGATGACCTCCAAAGACAATTGGAATATCAGTTATCTTTTTTATTGACTTAGCAAGATAGCATGCCCAGGAATATTCAAAGGTATTGACTGAAAAAGCAACTAAGTCGGCAGATGAAAAAATTATTTCTCTGATGACTGTATCTTTGAAGTTGAATTTGCGGCTTAGAAAACGGTTCCTGACATAATAATCATCGAATAAACAAGGGTCATATACAAGCTGGGTCTGATGGCCGTTCTGTTTAAGAACAGCGGAAAGATACTCTATGCCTAAATATTCCTCACCGGTGTAAACAAAAACAATCTTCATTTTTTAAGTTTATACAGCCCCTCTTGGCACTTACCACTTGCTCTCTTGAATAAGAAAATTGACAGCATAATAAAATTAATGCTGTTTAAAATACGGGCTACTGAAACACATACTCAATTATCGTTATCTTATTTATCCTTAATCTTTTTATTGCATCAACAAAGAAAGATTCAGACTCATGCATATTCATGCCGCAAGCCGCTTCATAATCAAAACCCAACCGCCTGAGATTAAATACAGGTTTATCGGAGATATTTGTTATGGAAAAATTATGAGGATATTTATATACAGGTGTGTCTTTTGTCAGTGAAAATAAATGCGGTATTAATGAATCGTATAATCCTCTGTGTTTAATAAGGAATTCTAATGTCATTTCTGCCTCATTAATGCTCTCTGTGGGAAAACCAAACATTACGTGTAAGGATACGAAAATATTATGTTTTTTTAACATAATCAATACCTTTATAATTTCATTAACAGCCATGCCTCTATGGTATTTATTCATTGCGGTTAAAATACGAGGTGAAACCGACTCCAATCCTATAGATAAATGACGACATCCAGATTTAGAGAGTAATTTACAAAAATCATCATCTAAGAAATCTCTGGATAGTATGCAAACTCCTGACCACTTGACCGATATATTTTTATCTATAAGGCATTCCGATATATTAAGCATAAACTGTGAGCTTATCGCATCATCAACAAAAACAAAATTGCCTATATTATATTTATGATTAAGCTGTTTGATAACATTGACAACCTTATCTGCTGAAAAAATAATATGTTTATCTTTGCCGTATCTAACTGGCCGCAGGCAAAATGCGCACTTACCCCACCAGCAACCGCTTGAAGCAGCTATGGGCAACCGAAACTCATAGTGCCCAAAGGAAAAATTTGTAAAATCCGGAACTGTATATTCATTAGAAGAAAATAAAAAAACATTATCGCTTCTTTTGTAAAACAGTGAGCTGTTATTGGAATATTTATAAAAGAAATTAGGCACAGAAGAAAAATTCTTTGATGAAGAATTATTTATCAGTTGATATAGCGGCTCCTCTCCATCGCCGACAACAAACCCATCAATAAAATCAACCAGTCTTTTTTCCGCTATGAGCTCATTAATATACTTTGTAATCTGCGCTCCTCCCAAAACTATCAATACTTCTTTGTTGGCACACTTAACTACTCTGGCCAATATCAAGGCGAACAGCAACTGGGATAAATGAGTAACCGATATACCAACTAAATTATAATTACTATTTCTCCTATTAAGCCTCTTAACTAAAACTGAACATCTTCTGTATAAATGCGTATCCTTTCTGCTGTAGGAGACAATACTTTCCATGTCCCACTCAATGCCTCTGGTTTCTCTTTTTTTCAATAAACCTAGCCAATCTGTTATATTAGCCTCTGCCCTCTTTATCCCTTTTGCAATATTGACTATAACTGTCTCTACAATGCTAAGGCAGCTGATTATCTTTTTAGTAAGGCAAATTCGGCCTGGACCCTTTTCCTTTGAGGAAAGAAAATGACTGCTTGCTCTAAGCAAGCTGTTAGAAAGAATAAGAAATATTTTTCTGCAACTACACAAAAACCAGCCCAGAGGCATCAGACGTATGTATTCCATATTTGCATCGAACACAGAAGCGTTCTCAATTCCCTTACGCCTTAAGTAACTTAATAAACAGGGTATACCCAAAGGAAGATGGTTGTATACATACAGAGGAGGCCATATCAATAAACATTCACTAAAAGAGCTGCTGTTGTCTTTTTTTGCTAAACGACCCATGACAATCAATATAATATATATCTATCAATTAATAATATGGATATTTTTATTAATATCGGCCCAAGGTTCCTTTCAATTTTGCCCGGTGAATTGAGAATCTCACAAGTATTATTCCCAGGGGCCATAAAACAAATCCATAACATAAAAGTACAAGTATACTAGGAAAAACATCAATTAAGTTATATCCTTTAAACAAAATATCACGAAAGGCATTTAAGCCGTAAGAAATCGGTAGGGCTTTATGAATAAGCTGCAGCCCCTTTGGCATAATAATAACGGGGAAATATATACCGCCAAGAATTCTAAATGTGGTGTTAATGAAATTGGAAATTCCTCTCCCCTTCTCAAATATAATAATAAAGCTGGCAATAATCAGGGCAAATGATGCAAATACTAAAAAACTAATTAACCCAATAACTAAAATGGCTAACATTATTGAAGGGGTAAAATTGATTTTGACAGTAAATAAGGCAAACAGCAGGACAGGCAAAGTCAATACAAAAATAATAATAAAGCTGGCTACATAGAATAAAAAACATACGGCAACAAAGTCTAAGGGGGACATTAGAAGCATTTCCAAGGTGCCGATTTTTTTCTCTTCTTCCATCCTCAGGGCAAATGTACCCAGTACCGAAATAATATACATTGAGAAAATTATTCCCGTCATTACAAAAGGAAAATAACTAAGTTCATACCCCCCGGCATCAAAAATAATATTCTTTTTAAACACAACGGCCACCACATAAAAACAAATAACCCCTGCATATAAGGTAAGAGATCTTATAAGCAAGGGTATTCTGTAGCTTAACTCGATAAGCGAATTCTTTTTTATGAATGATATTAACTCAGTGCGCATATGTATTATTTTTTAACTCTATTACCTGATTATCGATTTTTTTCTCATAAGTTATCTTGCATGTTATTTAACTCATAAGGGGTATTGTAACTGTTAATTCTGCCATCCTGCAATATGACTACCTTATCAGCAAGTATCACTGCCTCTTTATAATTATGGGTAGTAAACAATATGGTTCGCTTCTCTTCCAATAGCACTTTATTTTTTATAAAAAGCAGTAAATTCTCAGCGGTAGAAGCATCAAGGCTTTTGGTCGGTTCATCGAAAAGAACTATTGCCGGCTCATGTATAAGGCTTCTGGCGATGGAGAACCTCTGTTTTATGCCGCTAGAATACTCATAAAACATATAATCGAGATAAGATGAGACCTCTAATAACTCGGCCAATGCTTTTATTTTTTTTTTAATCTGCAACCGAGAAAGTCCGTATAATGAGGCGAAAAAATCAAGGTTTTGCCTTCCGGTAAGACGCCAGTAAAAACTGCGTTCTCCGCTAACCACCAGCCCTATTGACCGTCTTGTTTTTCCTGGACACTTAAGAATATCATAACCATCTATATAAACCCTCCCTTCTGTGGGTAGAATAAGTGTCGCCAATAGTTTTAATAAAGTGGTTTTACCTGAGGCATTAGGCCCCAGCAAGGCAAGAGATTCTCCCGGGTTGATTCTAATGCTCACGTCTTTTATTGCCCACACAACGTTATTCTCCCGCTTTTTATGCTGGATAAATTTCTTACCTAAATTGACTGTTTCTACGGCATAGCTCATACTAGAATCCTGTTTGTAGGCAGCATTGTCATCTCTTCATAAACACATTACTTCTTTTCAGATTGCTTTTTATATGCTAATCATCGAGAATTTATTTATTATCAATAATCGCCCCATAACAAAAAGGGACTGCCTGATTTTTGTCCCTGATAAAGTATCCCGAACGACACATTGAGGCATCATTTAAATCTATTCTATATTTATCCGGCCATTGCCGCAATGCTATAAACATTGATAAAAACAAACCCTTATCATTTGGTTTAGGCGTAAGAAAATAAGAATCGCTGCCGGGTTCCCATCTCAACATATACAGAAAATTCTTAAAGCCAATTCTTGACATTAGAGTGAATGAATTCCTTATTTTCTGCAGGAAAGAATTTTTTATTTTATCCATATCGAGCCCTTTAAACAGCAAAGAAGAAAGTGGAATGTTAAACTGGCATGGTCGATTGCTGCCCTCAGAGAAAGACAAGCAATGTTCAATCAATTCGTTCTTTTTGAGGCCAATTATCTTTGAAAGCATTTCGACAATATCTGATAAGTAAACCTGCTCCATGCCATCCATATATTTTCCAATAAATACAGCTGTTCTGATTTTTAACATAGTAAAAAAACGATGGTTGTTTATATAAAAGTTGTATATTCTTCTCAATTCCTGTTCGTTGACCCCTTTAACCAACATAAATGATAGAGTGGTCTTAATGCGTTCCTTCATTATATTCTTCAATGCCGCAAGCTTCAGTGTTTTTAGCTTATGCCCATGAATTATTTTATAAGCACTGTCGTCAAAACCATTAAAAGAAAATAAAATAAGTTTTAATCCGCTACGTTTTAATTTCTTTAAGTATTTCCGGTCCGATAAGGCTATGCCATTTGTTAACAGCACAGGGCGTTTACCTTGGCGGCTTATAAATTGTATTATTTCTGGCAAATCTTTTCTAAGTGTTGGCTCTCCGCCAGAAAGCCATACTGCATCTCCTTTAAAATCGGAAATAATCATTTTTAGTTCGTTGAGAGATAAATCTTGCATTTTTTTATTAGCAAAATAACATATTGAACAATCTAAGTTGCATGAATAAGTAACTGGAATCATTATACTTTCAAATGCAGTTTTATTGCCCGCATCGAATTTAGACATAAGCTTTCTATAAAGAAATGCGTCCTTTTCTATTAAGATATTGAACTTTCCGTGCCGAGAGCATTCTTTATTCATGAATACAGACCCATCGTGTTCATAAATCTGGGCAGATATTTCTTGATAGCATTCCGGACAGATACTTTTTGTTTCTTTTTTTAAAATATCCATATATTATAAGATACCCTCTATCCCCCCCCAGATGTTTTAATAATTTTAAGTACGAGCCATTTTTATAGTTAAAAACATACTTTTTAATAAAATCTAGAAAAAAATCTTCTTGCTTAAGCATTCTTTTAGAAATAATATTTTAAAATATTATTTCTATCCTTTTTTCTAAACATACAAAAACCTATTCACAACTACAATTTTGCCCAGCTGCGTAAATCACGATTTTTGCTCATGGGATAAAATGTCGTTAGTCTGTTGCAAATATATCTTTTAACCGCCCACGAAAAACACTCTTTCCCGACACTGGTCAAGCCGATCCTTTTAGTATACCGCATAACGCTTATCATTACTAATTTTGAATAAATTCGTTTCCATTGCTGTGCCGAAAAATTATCTGTATCAAAGCAAATTTTTCCGAAAGACCATTGGTTTACAAAATCCCTGTTTAAATTTACATTAAAATAATCTGGATTGTCCCACATTGGGGTACCAGGGAAAGGCATAAGGAATTTTATGTCAGCAAAAGACAAGCCATTATCGTAAAGTTCATTTATTAACTTCTCAGTTTCCTTTATTGTTTCTTTTGTTTCAAAGGGCATTCCAACGACAAAAGAACCCATAACATCTATATTCTGTTCCGATAACGTCCTAACTGCCTTGAGGGCTGTCTTTCTCATATTGCCGATTTCCATTTTTGATGATGTTTTTTTTAAAACTACACTGCTTGCCGTCTCAAATCCCAAGCAAATATGACGTATATTTGCCTCAGCCAAAACTTTTGCTGTCTCCCGGTCGATTAAATCTGTCCTGGTTTGCCCTTTATATATCAAGTCGTCCAAGCCTCTTTTTTTTATCAACCTGCATATTTTTGCAATATGATCATAATCAATTGTGAGATTCGGATCTATAAACCTTATTGCTCTTGCTCCGGCGGCCTTAAAATTTGTTATTTCTTCTACAACACATTCAGGATCCCTAAAACGTACTTGGTTACCTTGGTACTCTCCCAACAGACAAAACACACAATTATAGGGACAACCCCTCATTGTTTCTACCGTAGCAAAGAAAGACCCAGGTATATAATCTCTGGAAAATTTTTTTAAAATTTCTGCATCAATACACTGATTCTCTATCCCTCCATAGGACAAAGGATTGTTTTTTAACAGCTTACCTTGTTTTCTATATAGTAAACCCGGCACCTTAATCAAATCACAATTATTGATTATTCCGCTTACCAAGGAAGGAAAACTATCCTCTCCTTCCCCGACTAAAACATAATCAACATATGGTAATCGCATCAACTCTTCTGATCTATAGCTGGCGCTGAGCCCGCCTATTATTATCTTGGCGCCAGGACAAATTTCTTTTATCTTCATTGCTACTTTCTTAGCTATTCCCTCATCAAAAAGATGATTATTTGATATTGCGGCAATATCAGGAGAAAAATCTTCCAGTGCTTTTGTCAATATCTCCTGGCGGAATCTTTTTTCTTGAAGATTGATCGGCAGTAATTTCAGGCATACTTTATCCTTTAGTTTATTGTGTAAAGATGAAGCTAACGACATGATTCCTAGGGGAGCTGAATACATATGTTTACTTTTAATGTTTTTATCCCTAAAAGCCTGCCCCCAATAATGACGAAGCGTTATGTATCGTAATAAATCGGCAAAAGACACATTCCTGCCGGAAGGCATGTAATCACAATTAGTCTCAATAAATAAAATCTTGGTTCTTCTCATTCTTATTTAATTGCGTGTGGCGTTATAAAGTTAACCCGGTAATACTTTATCACTAATCCATTCAGGAATTGTGATATATTAAACATCTCTGATTATGAATTTAAATAACTTTTCCTGTTTTTTATCGCTTTGAAATAATTATAAAAAGCATTCCATCATTTTTATTGAGATTCTTGGTCATTATATTTTTCAAAATCTTCAATTATCATTATTTGACTCCTTAATATTGCTCCGGTTCAGGCAGGATATAATTACATGCTTTTTATATACGCTATTCTTTTCTATCTCTTTGCACAAATCTATCTCAATGCTTATGTCTTTCCCCATAATTTTTTCATAGTCCAGCCGTATCGCATTTATTTCTTCCTGAGAAAAATAACTATCAACCATAATCTTAATACGAATTTTATCAATTGTTTCTTGGACAATACGATACTTAATTACTCTTTTTATCTTATCCATAGTGGCCATCATAAGATAGGGCGATATTCTCCTGCCATCGGGTAAAACAATATAATCATTAGATCTTCCCGCGATTAATTTCAAGACGGGAAAACCGATTCCACAAGGACACTTTTTATCAGATAGAATGCACACATCTCCCAACTCATACCTTATAAAAGGCATCGTATAACTATTCAAACATGTTATGATTACTTTTCCTTCTTCACCTACACAAACAGATTTATCATCTTTTACTAATTCAACAATCACATTATCGGCATCTACATGATACCCGTTATGTTCCCTGCACTCCCAAGCTATTATGCCACACTCGGAACAAGAATAGTAATCAAATACTTCTCCATTAAACACAGACGAAATAAATCCTCTGTCTTTCTTACTCAGCATCTCTCCTGTTAGAAAAATAACACGAGGATGAATGTTTTTTATGTTCCGCCTTTTTATTTCTTGGGTTATTTCTCTTATTACCGAAACATAACCAATCAATATATCACATTTGTATGATCTCATTTCATCCAACAAATAATCTATACCTTTCTCTAGCGACAGGTATTTTTCTCTTTTCCGCCTAAAAAAAGATGATTTTGTTCTAAAATAGCCGCTCTTGGAAAAATTCTGTTGTGTGGTAATGATTAACATTTTATCATTAAATCTACATCTGTTAGATGCGTACATTCGAATATATGGCAAACGCCTTTCTCTATCGTATTTCCCTCTATATATGCTAAAAGGTTCCCCTGTTGAACCGCTTGTCCTAACAATGCGACATCCAGCTATATCTTCGTTCTTGTTAAGAATATCTTCCTTTGGTAAAGATTGAATATTTTTTCTAATTGTAATTGGAATATTTATTAAATCATTTTCATCGTTGACATCGCTAGGCTTAATTTTCCATCTATCGAAAAGATTTCTGTAATATACAGTATTATAATAAGCGTGATGTATTAGCTTCTTCAATTTCTTAGATTGTAGACTTCTAAGACTTTCCGGACTTAAAAACTGATTGCGTCCGTGCTGAAAAGTATCAAATATATAGCTTATAGTTCCCTTTATTCTTCTATACACAGCACCTTTTCTGTTCACAAAATAACGCATTTAACGCATAGAACTAAAATATTTTTTAAATTCTAAAACGCTATAGAAGTTCTTTCCGTCAACTACTATAGTTTCTCCGGTAACGAATTTAATACTCTCATATAGGGAAACTACTGTTTCGGCTATATCGCGGGGTAATGTCATCCTTCCCAAAGGCATTCTTTTTCGCTCAGAATTCAATATTCTTTGTGGAATATCTTTTATAAACAATGTCTTAGTGAACCCTGGAGCAATACAATTCACTCTTATCTTTGGGCCAAACTCCCGGGCAAGAGACTTAGTTAAGTTAATAACCGCTGCTTTAGCAGCACAATAAATAATATTACTACCTATACCATTAATACCTGACGTTGATGAAATATTTATTATATCGCCTTTCTTTTGTTTTTTCATAATTTTTATGGCTTCTCGAGAACATAAAAATGTCCCTTTAAAATTAATATTCACAATCTTCTGATATATACCATCGGTAATTCTTTCTATTCTTTTTGGCTCGGTAAATTTAGTCCAACCGGCATTATTTACTAATAAATCAAGATGTTTAAATTTCCTGTAAACCTCCTTGAACAGCATGGTTACTTGATCTTCAGATGTTATATCAGCTTTAATTTTTAAAGCTTTGTGCCCCATCTTCTTTATTTTATTTACGGTGTATTCGGCGGATTCTTTGGATTTACAATAATTAATGATAACGATGGAATTTCTTTTTGCAAATTCAAATGCTATTGCTCTTCCTATGCCGGTAGCACCACCCGTTATAAGTACTATTTTACTTCTTAATTTCTTTCTCATTTTCATAATAAAATAAGTTTGGTTTAAGTCATAAAATATGGGAATAATCCTCCTCGAGGATCCCAATCAATGTTTTCAAACATATATTTTATCGCTTCGCAATAATCTGGGGTTATTTTAAACATGCTACCGGCTAATTGAGAAGATGTCCCCAAGCAACCTCCGGCACAATAATATTTGATACTGCAATCGCTACAATCCGGCATATTATAAACACTTCTAGACTGTAAGGCTGCTATTTTTTCTTTATCATACACAATAACTCCTTTAACAGAATTATACTTTCCGTATATAAATTCCTGCAGAGGTGTCTTTCCATGCGTTGCTCGATCACAAGCAGATACATACCCATCAGGAGTAAGATGCGGACATGGCAGACAGGCACGACAAGCGTATTCACACATTTCATCAAAATTATTGATGTAGCCGTTACCGTAGAAAACATCCAATTCTCTTGAAAGTTTCCAAGCGTTAACAAAATCGTTGGCATACTCCATCATCCCAACCTGTAATGACTGGGCAACTTTATAAAATGTGTGGTGCAAAGTAGGGTTTGAGGGAGGAAGTACGACCTTTGTGAATACGGCCTTGATACCTTGCTGGTGAGCAAATTGTACTATTTCTTTCTGCCGCCTAACATTTAAACTGGTGATTGTGGCTCTAAAACCAGCAAATGTTTTTTCCTGTAAAATCTTTAGATTTCCTAAGATTATACTTGCTGTAGGCTTATTATTCTCCATTCTCTTAAGTTCGTCATGAACCTCTGGCAACCCATCAAAAGAAATCCAAACTTCATCAATGTTGTTTGCAATCCACTGAGCAATCTTCTTATTAAAAACTCCGTTTGTCTGCAATTCGAACTTAACCCTGCCTGAGGAACATTTACGAGCGTAGGCATGAAGTTTTTGTAAGGTTTCAAAATTTTGAGTTGGTTCGCCCAAGGCAACAAAGCGAAGATAAGGATACCAAGCCTTATCAAAATAATCCTTGATCCCCTGCTTTGCAAAGGTGATATTGATATCTCCTCCATTCATAAAGTTGGAACTCGTAATACAATAAACACAATCCATATTGCACCGTGTCGTGAGCAAAACCGAGACCATTTGTTTTCTGAAATGCCCCATAATTTTATGTACTACCTACGTTTTTATACTCTAAACACTAATTATCACTATCAATAAAAACTTTATAATTAAACTGATCTCTCTTTATATTGTTTTTGTACCTACTAAAGTTTCTAATAAACTTTATACCCTTACACCGCAGGATCATATCCAACAATTTATATTTTAAGTGAAAATACCTATCATTATAGACTCTATATTTTATCCCAAAACTCTCTCTATTGTAAATATTATTTCCCCAACGTATACCTACATTATACAAACTTGTTATTTATTCCCTCATTTCTTGGTATTGTTAATAATAAACTTAAATTTACCCACTTTTGTTCTTGGAATTGAATCAACAAAATTAATATCCAAATTCAAATTCTTATCGATCATATCCTTTAACATCATTACTAACCTCGTAGTATCCTCCGGGGAATAGAGAGGCCGCTTGACAATGTTTATTGTTATTTTATTATCATCTTTAACAAACTGACATTCTTTAATGTTGGGGAATCTTTCAAGCATTACAGATAAAGTAGCAGGATATATATATTTACCATTATATTTGATAATCTCGCTCACCCTACCATCAATCGATTCTAGCAACGGCAATCCCCTCTCACAACTGCACCGCTTAGTAGATATGGTGCTGATATCTCCTAAAACATACCTTATCAGCGGCATAGCGTGATTATCCAAACCGGTATAGACTACTCTTCCTTTTTGACCGTTAGGCAAGACTTTTCCCTTTTCATCAATAATCTCCAGTATACCTTTTCGTAAATCTATATGCATACCTGATCCTCTTTCACACTCCATTGCTATGGTATGAAACTCTTCGCTTCCATAGCATCGAAATATATTACAGCGAAATTGCTTAGTAATGGTTTTTTTCTGATAAGCATAGATGTTCTCGTAACAACTCATAAATGCAGGGAAATTGACATCATCAAAACCATTCTCTAAGGCATAACCAGCAAGATTGTAAAGAAAAGAAGGGGGCCCTATAATATACGCAGGTTTAAACTCATCTATAATACGAAGATATTCTCCCATGCTATCGCTAGTATTCGGGACGGTGGACAAAGAAATTCTTGCATTATAAGGATCATGATATTTTACATCTTTTATCTTGTTATCAATAAACAACCGCGACCATAATTTTATATGCTTATTTAGCTTGCTAATAGTAGCCATACTGTAAAGCCAATAATTATATATTTCCTGCTTATACATCTCCTTTTTATCCCAATATATAGCTATCGGAGAGCCCGTTGAGCCGCTGGTACGTTTTAACAAATATCTTTTATTATCGGCAATATCTATGTTCTTTGCAATTAATCTATCAGCATTATCGGCTAATGATTCCCGAGTTAGCAAAGGAATCTTCGCGATATCGTTTAATGAACTAAAATCACTCAAGTCAAGGCCTCTTTGCTTAAAAAGATCGGTATAATAAGAAACGTTGTTAATAGTATGCTCCAAAAGGGAAAATAACTTTTTCATCTGATATTCCTCTAATTTCTCCTGTGGCCACCATTGTGATTCACGTAAAAATTTGTTGAATCTTATATGATTAATATATCCGCCGCTTCCACAATGGATTAACATCCTAAACCGCGCAGAGAACGATCCTATATAGTAAGGAACGGTAAAAGGGAACCACTTAGTCAACAAAACTAAAATTCCTTTTTTTGATTTTCTGCTACTATCCATTGTAATTAATATCTTTGTTTTAATACCTGTCGTGCATAAACTCAAAATACAATAATTAATATTTAATCGTATCACACAAATCAACCAAACCAAAAATACCATTATCTACCGCATGAACCTTAAAATTATTCCTGAAAAACATCATAATATCCACTATTTCAACGTTATCGGTCGATGAATTATATATAAAAAATGGTCGATACAATTTATACAGCGTATCCTCGTGTATCTTCTTTTGCTCGATGTCAAAATATTTCACATCGCTCTTACAAGAAACATCTTCTTGAATAATCCACGGCTGTCCCCGGTTCTCGCATAGATAAACAGCTTTTCTCAACACCTTCTCTGTTGATTTCTTAGACAATGTTTTTAACCGAAAAACAGTACGCCCTCCAAAATTAATGGCAAGATTTAAACCAGCATATTTCAATATAAACCTGCGATTCTTAGGCGACATTCTAATAATATCTTCAATTTCATAGCTTCCATCAGAAAATTGCATACGCATGCCACTGCGAACAAAATGAGTTCGAGGAAATATAGACCGTTCTTCATCATTAAAAACTCCCCTGTATCGGTCATCCCACACCAAAGCCATAATAGACTTATTGTCGTATAATAAGTTTTGTGTTGGCTCGATATCAATCAAACCTTCTTTATAGAGCTTCAATATTTCATGACAACCGTTGAAAATAATTTTATGAATGCAAGAATTCCAGCTAAAGGCCATCTTTCTAAACAAACCATGATAAATCCTTTGGGGATTTATAAATAGTAATTTCAGATTCAACATATCCCTATAATTTAAACCGAATCTTTTGTAATTAGTATTGAAGAAAAAATGTAATATATATGGATTGATATTAATGACTCCACCTCGAAAACAATTGTTAAAAAGGTATTCCATTTCGGGTATTCCATTGTAGGTACCATTAAATCCCACAATAAAATTTTTTTTTCCTCTTAATTCATTGATTAGGATATCGCAATATTTTTTTATACGTTCAGAGGAAAATACTGAGGTTGCACCATAATATTTATCCATTACCTTACGAAAAGCGTAAAGATATCCCCAACCTCTTATGCCAGAGTGAAATTCAACAAAATGTTTTAAATCAGGGCTATCCGCCCTAAATGTTAACGGCAACCTATCAACTTTTTTAGTAACTATTTCTCTATGAATATTTCTAATTTTTCTATTTTGCTTTAGAATTCCGCTCTCAAAAATATCCAAAAAGTAATTATCTGCTTTTGATATCGCATCAATATACAATAGATTAATCTTATGGAATACACCGCGCAATAATCTTGCCTTTTCTAAAATATCAGTAAGTTCAAAATGGTTAACTGGATAATAACCACAAAGAAAATTCATCCCTATATTGTCACGCTTATGATGGCCTATTTTACAATTATTAAGATCCTTTAATATACTTAAATAACTCATCTTATCAGTTTCACTATCGTCAAGAAGCAAGTTCAACTCTCTAAAAACATTTTCATTAAAATTCAAGGAAAAATAATCATTCGCTAAACTGACAATAATATAAACACGTATTCTGAATAAAAATCATTCAAAAAACGGCAAATATCTGCCTAAGTCATTATCGCTAATATTTTCATGATATGGTCCCTGGCATTTATGATTTAACTAATAATTTCATGATATTTTTGGTTATATCGCAAGGATCTGCACCCCCCTCCGCACCTATTAACAACCGAACATTTTTGACATTCATACGGTATAGATAAAAAATTCATCAAATTTTCATTGTAGCATGAATCTTTAATAATCGCATATATGACCTTGTCGTAAATGTTTACGATATTCATCCTAACAAAAGGACAAGGCTTAACTTTACCCGCCAGCTGTTATAGTTAGGCTTCTTGGAAAAGAATTGCAAACTGTACTATAGGTCTTCGTAAGCCTAATCATCTATTTTTATACTTACTACTTTTATTAAAAATCCAATTAATTGAATATTGATACTTCTCTCTATTATTAATACATAGTATATCATCATTTCTTTACTGTATATAAGGAAAATATATCGTTTGAGCCCCTAAATTATGGGCAAGACTCTCGAGTTCGTCCAGCAAGTTTACATTCATTTGTAACATGTAATTTCAAGCTTTGAAATTCATGGTACAGGTACAATTTCCATGCTATATGCCATAAATAATCATATTTTGCCTATTTTTTTTCCCTGAATACAATTTATTTAAAACCAAATTTCTTACTGTTTTCACAAGCATATATCCTTTAATAATGGAATTTTAAATACCAGCATGTACTTGGTTATTATAGTAATTTCTTAAAGATTCTTATATCCTTACCAAATAATTTTACGTAAAACATAATACCTTTTGTCCTAAAATTAAACTTGGAAACAAGCATGTTCCAGAGGCGTGGATTAAATAAGGCGACGGCAATTACAGCTGTTTTAAGCCCTTTGTTTTTAAGAATTTTCATTCTTTCATGCAATATACCCAAATGCATACCTTTTCTCCTATACCTAGATAATACATATGAACCAAAAAGATAGACCTCTCCATCTTCTACCGACACTAAACCAATACCGGAAAAAGAAATCCAACCATAGCATATTATAATATCATCAAGTACACAAACTATGCATAGATTTCCCTTCTTTAATCTTTCATGAAAGATTGACAATGTTATCGGGCCAAATGAATTATCTAAAATATTTTTATTATCGTAAGTAACAACTTGAAAGGAGATATTTTTTGGCAAAGTATGCGAAGAAACAAAATTATCTATATTAATATCCAATATTATAAAAAAATTAATGTAGCAGATTTTAAACAAAATTAACCTGAAAATATTATAAAAACTTTTTATTATTCCTTCCTGGTGCAATTCTTTAGTAATTTCTGGAATAATACTTGCCCAAATATTAATATTTCTGCAAGACATAAGCTTATTATTGATCATTAGTCTAAGATTAAATATGGCATTAATAGACGTTACGCAAAATAAAAATAAGACATCAATCCCTAAACTTTCGAAGATGCTTACGGGCTCCCGCCCAAAAACCTTTGAAATCTGTCGGGTACAGACGGGAAAAGGAACAATATCCATCCCACAATAAATTAACATATGCATATATTAAGCCCAGCGGAGAATAAATTATTTTTCTGGTAAATGATAAAAGAAAGGGAAATTCAACAGTTATAGCAAAAAGCTTGCTCAGATTTTCTCTAGCCCTTTTGTCTTTTCGCTCCTTAAAGCTAAACGGCGAACTCTTTTGTGTCAATTCATAATTTTTATCCGTTAACACATTTATTTTTTCTGAGAATTCTCTGGCTTCAGTCTTTGGATAGGGCATAAGAAGCTTGGCTCCGGCATAATCAACTTTACATTGAATATTTATCTTTAAAGTATCTATATCATCCTCCAAAGAACTTGTGGGTATCCCGATTATATTTGTTGTTTTCAGCCGAATATTGTTTTCTTTTACTAATCTAGCAGCATTAATCATGGTCTTTTTTGACATATTTCTTTTTAAAATATCGTTTCGCAACCGTTCAGATGCCGACTCAAAGCCCATAGACACACTGGCGCAACCAGCCTCTTTTAATTCTCTAATAATAGAAGCGGTAACCATATCTGGTCTTATATAACAAAAGAATTTTAGTTTTATATATTTCTTGTATTGTAAAGAAAATTCTTTCAGCCATTCCGGAGAAGACGTGAACAAATCATCTTCAAACATAATAAATCGTATATCTGCTTTTTCTTTGACTTCTCTTATTTCTTTTATCACATTATCTACGCTGCGCCTCCGAAGCATCTTTTCCTGTCCGTTGTATAATTTATCGTAAAAAGCATGGATACAATACGAACAATCATATAAACATCCTCTGGTGGTTAATACGTGCATTTTCCCTCTATCCACAGTCTCATTATAATAAAATAAATCTCTATCCGGAAAAGGAAGAGCATCAAGATTGCATATCAATGGCCTCAAATTGTTTTTATGCACAACTCTTTCTGTTTTTACCCATAAATTTTCAATATCGTGAAAATCCTGCCTACTGCTCATGGCCTCCACCAAATCAAGCAATGCATATTCCCCTTCACCTCGACAAATACAATCGATACTTTGATGGTTAATGATCTCCGGAAGCAGAGTTGGATGAGGCCCGCCAAAAATAGAAAATATGTTAAAATCCTTCTTGATCTTTCTGTTTATCTCTAAATAAAAGCTAAAGAACGGGCTAGTACAGCTATAGGCAACTATATCATATTTGCCTAAACGTAATTTTCTATATATTTTTCTAAGATCGGCCTCCGCCACATCAACTTGATGCCCTGCCTGTTTTAATAAGCTTGAAAGCATCATGATACCAAGATGCTCTGTATCGATATCTTTAACTACAAAAAGTAATTTCATTAGTTTTCTTAATACATTTAATAGCTATAAACCATGATGTAAATATCTTAATACCCCTTTGTTTGTCCAACAATTTTGCTAATTTGACTATGCCTTTAGCAAAGACATTGATCAAACTATCAGCAACTTTTAACCTTCTCATTAAAATCAAAA
Organism: Candidatus Omnitrophota bacterium; assembly: GCA_013203355.1. Taxonomy (GTDB): domain Bacteria; phylum Omnitrophota; class Gorgyraeia; order JABMQH01; family JABMQH01; genus JABMQH01. The sequence continues at coordinate 21,900 of JABMQH010000177.1, forward strand.
CGCTGTTTAGAGGGTTAATTATACTTACTATCCTATCGTCACTATAAATGACTAACCCAATTTTATCCAATAATCTTCTTATGCGTTTTAAAGTGTAAAACTTAATAGGATAATCAACCAAACCGAATAACTGCTCTAATTTAGCAAAAAAATAGAAAATAAGGTTGCATTGATTATTAATCGTAATTATCATAATACCGTCATTTTTAAGAACTCTTTTTAACTCAACAAGGGATTTAGTAAAATCCTTTTCCTCCCTAAAATGATCTAAAGTTGAACTTGACACTATCAAATCAAATACCTTATCCTTAAAGGGAATCTCTCTTATATCGGCAGTCATATATATATTTTTTTCTAAATTTCTCTTCTTCATAATTGCAGTTGCTGCTTTTACAGTCTCTATATTTTTATCTACCCCATAAGATAAAAAGTCATTATTAGATAATGAAAATAATATTTCATCTTCTCCATATGCCTCTTCACGTAAATCAGTTTTGAGCATACGCTTGCCACGAAGATCCCCTGCCCAAGCTATAATTAATTTAATAAATTCTTCGGATTTATAGCAGCCCAAAAAATTATTGATATGCACTTTGTCTTTTGACATACTCTGAAAAACACACCTCAACTGTACGTTTGCGGGAAACTCTATTTGACGGCTATTTATCTGAAAAATACATCTTGGAATTTTCTAAATTTTTCTATTATATTCTCATAGTAATGTGACCTTATAAATGAACAGTTTGTTTTACACAATCGCATTTTTTCACGTATATCCGAAGCCTTATATGAAATCCATATTTCTTTGGGATCCTTTGACGAAACATTTCCGGCGATATTAAAATACGGGCAAAATATTACATCCCCATTAGGATTTATCCTAAAATTACGGGCATAAGCAAAACAGTTATCACTAGTATTCTTAAAGATATCCGGGTTAACGTAATAATTTTTGAATATGCGAAGTTGTTCCTCTGAATTACTTATACTATATCCATTACGCTTCATTTCTAATAATCTATCAAATGTTCCAATTCTTTTATTCATATCCTTCGGCCATAATCCGTTTTGAATATCACAAATGTCTAGCCTTTCGTCTTGGAAGCCCTGGAAAGAGATAGACATCCCTTTCTTATCGCAATACTCTACCAAATCAGGAATATCTTCAAGATTGCGATCCAGAATAATAGTATTTATTTGTATTTTTCCTACCCTTGACTTCAACAAATCAATAGCTTTAATGACTTTCCGGCAAGTCCCATCGACTCCCCTTAAATAATCATGTACACTCTCGTTTAAACTCTCCAAAGATATTGCGATAAAATCTAGGCCGCTTTTAGATATTAACTTTGCAATGCTATCGTTTATTAAAGTGGCGTTGGTGGTTAAAACAGTAAATACTTCATTCTCATTAGCAAACCTTATAATATCTAGTATATCTTTCCTCATGAAAGGCTCTGCGCCACATATGCGTAAACTGAAAAATCCCAGCCATTTTCTTAATTTTAATATTATGCTTTTCCACTGGTTAAGGCTCAATTCGGAATCGTAATTTTTATATTTCCAACAATAACAATATTTACACCTTAAATTACATCTAAAAGTTGGATAAATATCTACTGCCTGAGGTAAAGACATTAATCGGCCTTGTAAGTACTTTGAAAAATAATTTATGCTGTGCACTTTTAGCCCCTGACAACCAAACCTCAACATTCTGCTAAAACTTCTCAGAGAATTAAAACTCATATAGTTTATATAAAAATTGCTAAATATACCTTATTTTTGGGTGCACTTAATTTTTATGCTCTCGTTTTATGATCAAAGCCTGCTTATAGAACTCCCTTATATTTTTGGCTTCAATCCGGGAATCAAATACTTTGACTGCTTCCCTTGCTTTTAAGCCGAGGCGATCACGCAGGTTTTTGTCGCCGGATAAACGGATTATCGCTTCTGATAAAGAATCAGCATCAGCCGGCTTAATTAATAAACCGTTATCATTATTCGCTATCAGCCTGCCTGCACAAGGAATATCACTAAAAATAACAGCCTTACCAGCAGCCATAGCCTCAAGAAGCGCTAAGGGTAATCCTTCATATAAAGACGGTAATACAAAAATATCGCAAATTCCCAGAAACTCTCTTACCCTATGCGGTGCGATAGGCCCGGTAAAACTTACGCTATTCTCTAGACCAAGCACTTTAACCAAATTCTTAATATTTACCAATTCACCACAATCAGGCCCCGCTATTATCAACTTTATATTCTGTATCTTATGGTCGGCCTTTATCTTGTGTAATGCATGAATCAAATATTTTATACCTTTCCTCGGCAATAACCTTACTACGGCAAGCAAAATCACTTCACCGTCAGGCTTGTACTTATTTAATAGCCGCTTATTAATAACTATATTTCTATAATTATCCATCCTTATGCTATTCTCCTGCAGGATTATTTTATCCTCAATATTACCACGCTTTATAATTCTGAGGATTTCTTTTCGTTGAGTTTCTGAAGAGAAAAATATCTTATACGCATTTTTGAATAAAAACCTCCCAATTATTCTATCATAGATCTTTTTTGATATTTTTAACAATAAACTGCTAAATTGATATCCATAAACGGTTAATAAAAAAGGGATTTTATATTTTTTTGCATAAAAATATGCTATATCAGTGCTATACGATCCATATTCAAAAGCATGAATTACATCGGGTCTTTCTTTTTTTAGACATGAAAAAAACTTAGGTATAATTCTATAGATCTGAAGTGGATTACTGGACACTTTAACAGATATCATCGGAAGAGTAA
>JABMQH010000178.1 GCA_013203355.1 Candidatus Omnitrophota bacterium
AACCGCTCTGCCACTCCTCCTAAAAGTTATTTTCACCAACTAAAATTTTTTTAAGCCAAGTATCTCTGTTTTTGCCTTACGGTTTTCCCCGCCATATCGTTAAAAACTTATCGTTATGGCGGGATTAATTCGGACATACACCTTATGTCGGCCTTAGGCCTCCATAAGTTGTGTCCTCGTTGAACAAGACCGCCGTATATCCGCTGCAAACTTGCGGCCGAGCATTCCAGCATCCCGAAGCTATTCTGGAGAAGTCTCTACATTCGGGGCAACCGCTCTGCCACTCCTCCTAAAAGTTATTTTCACCAACTAAAATTTTTTTTAAAACCAGTGCCTTTTTTGCCCTACGGTTTTCCCCGCCATATCGTTAAAAAATTATCGCTATGGCGGGATTAATTCGGACATACAACTTATGTCGGCCTTCGGCCTCCATAAGTTGTGTCCTCATTGAACAAGACCGCCGTATATCCGCTGCAAACTTGCGTCCAAATATTCCAGCATCCCGAAGCTATTCTGGAGAAGTCTCTACATTCGGGGCAACCACTCTGCCACTCCTCCGAAAAACTATTTTCAATAACTAAATTTTTTTGCGGAGCGAAAATCTTTCTGCCCCTACGGTTTTCCCCTCACTTCGGTGCACTCCGCCCGACCGCCGTATATCCGCTGCAAACTTGCGTCCAAATATTCCAGCATCCCGAAGCTACTCTGGAGAAGTCTCTACATTCGGGGCAACCGCTCTGCCACTCCTCCGAATTGAATTTGGGATTAAAAATTTTTTTAAACCCCTACTCGCACAAAGAACAATTGTCTATATATAATACTATATAATTCCTTTGACTGGATCCAAAACTCTGAGAGCATTCCTATGAAAGAAAATCCCGTAAATATTAGGTTTATAACAAGCCCCAGCAGTATTACATTTAAGACATAGATTGACACAAGAGAGAATAGGTACCCCGTTTTTACCAGATCGGGTTGTTTGATCTTTAAAACATCGACGGTCATTATAATATGCATTGCAAGGGTAAAACCGATACCAAAGATAAAATAAGGCACATAAGCCGAGATATTTTGATACCTTGAAATAGTGAAGTATGCGATGCTTATAAGGATTGGATATATCGGTACAAAATAAGGGCTTAAATTTATAAAAAAATTTGATTTTGTGGTTTGAACGCTGCCGCCTTGACCTGAAACCTTTATTTTTCTTGCCTTTCCTAATGAAAGCCATGTAGAGATGACGTGAACCACCTCATGCCCCAGGTTATAAAAAAAATTAGGTTTGAAAAAAAATAGATGCACGAGAAGATAGGCTGCGATACCCCATAGAAAATAGCGCGGATTATCTAAATCTCCGATACCAATACCGGTCAGCTGGTTATAAAAAGACTTTGAAACAGGCACTACCAGCGGCAGCAAGATGATGCCAAGGACAAGATTAAGCAGTTTTTTAAACAGCCTTACCATATATTTAGCTTGGGGTTATCTTTTCAACAGAATCGACATAAGGCCGTAGGGCCTCAGGGATCATCACGCTCCCGTCTTCCTGTTGGTAAACTTCCAATAGGGCAATCACCAGTCTTGCCAGAGCAACGCCTGAGCCATTTAGGGTATGTACATGCTGCGTTTTCTTAGAACCCTTGGATTTATAGCGTATATTGGCCCTTCTTGTCTGAAAATCTTCAAAGTTAGAACAACTTGAAACTTCTAAATACTTATCCGTCCCCGGCGCCCATAGTTCTATATCATAGCATTTGCTTGCGGCAAAGCTCAAATCCGCCGTACAAAGCATGACCACCCTGTACGGGAGGCATAGTAATTGTAACACCTCTTCCGCATCGCCAAGCAGCTTTTCCAGCTCATCATAAGAAGTTTCGGGTTTGACAAATTTCACGAGTTCAACCTTATCAAACTGATGGACCCTGGCTAAACCTTTTGTATCCTTCCCATAAGAACCCGCCTCCCGCCTAAAGCAGGCCGTATATGCCGTATAATATATTGGGAGTTTCTCCTCATCCAGGATTTCATTCTTAAATATATTTGTAACCGGCACCTCGGCAGTCGGCACCAAAAATAGGTCATCATCTTTTAATCTATACATGTCCTCTTCCAGGTTCGGGAGCTGGCCGGTATTAGTCATGCTATCCCTATTTACCAAAAATGGAGGGAAGATTTCCGTGTAGCCATGTTTTTTAGTATGCAGATCCAGCATAAAGTTAATTAGGGCTCTTTCTAATCTTGCCCCAAATTTTTTGTACAACACAAACCCCCCGCCCGTAATTTTTGTGGCCCTTGGGAGATCTACTATATCCAATAGTTCCACCAATTCAATATGGCTCCTGGGTTTAAAGTCAAATTTAGGCAGTTTACCCCAATCCCGCACTACCTTATTCCCAGAGGCATCCTTAGCAATTGGTATTGAAGAATGGGGTATATTTGGGATTGAATATGCAATTTTGGTCATTTTTTGACTTATATCCACCACTTCTTTATCAATTTCGCCTATTTCTTGGGAAACGGCCTTCATATTGGCTATTTTATCCTTAGCATCCTTCTTAGCCTTTAAGAGCTTGCCAACCTCATCTGAGGTTACATTCTTCTTGTGTTTTAATTGTTCGCCCTCAACAAGTAGTTTACGGCGTTGCTCATCCAGGGATAGGAGCTCGTCCAAATTAATCTTCAGGCCTCTATCGGACATAGCCTTTTTCACCTTATCCGAATTTTCTCTGATAAATTTTATGTCCAGCATGTTTCTCCTCTTTAATGTCACGTGTTGGGGCAGGTTCCCATGCATAGTAACTAATCAGGATGGAACCTGTCCATACTGTGAATTTTGGTCTAGCCTTTAATAACCCCTAATGGCCGCATTCTGCACACTCGTTTTGATATGCCTGCCTCATGAACAATATTAACTACTTCTGTCACATTCTTGTATGCCTCTGGCGCTTCCTCTGCAAGTGTGGACCTCCCCGTAGACTTAACTACTATACCCTTCTTCTGGAGCTCATCACTTATTGAACGCCCGGCGCACGCCTTTATTGCGGCAGTACGCGACATTAACCTTCCTGCCCCGTGGCATGTGCTATAAAACGTCTCTTTGGCTTTTTCGGTTCCAACAAGCAAATAGGAATACCTACCCATATCTCCCGGAATAATGACAGGCTGGCCGATCTTTTTATATTTTGCAGGCAGTTCCGGATGTCCCGGCGGGAAGGCCCTTGTTGCTCCTTTTCTATGGACGCAGAGCGTCTTTTCCTTCCCATCTATAACATGCTTTTCTATCTTAGCAATATTGTGCGCCACGTCATAGATTAAGTCCATCCCCATATCCTTCGGCCCCATATTAAAAACCTTCTCAAATACCTGCCTGGTCAGAAACATAAGGCATTGCCTATTTGCCCAAGCATAGTTGGCTGCGCACCTCATTGCGCCCAGATAGTCCTGCGCCTCTTTGGATTGGACAGGTGCACACGCAAGTTGTCTATCGGGAACATTTATCTTATATTTTTGAAGACATTTTATCATCCCTTTTGAATAATCATCACATACCTGATAACCAAGCCCCCTCGATCCAGAGTGGATCATTACCGTGATCTGCCCCAACTCCAATCCAAAAATATTCGCTGCATCCTGATCATAAATCTGGTCGATTACCTGCACTTCTACAAAATGGTTTCCCGATCCCAGTGTCCCGGATTGTTTTTTGCCGCGTTCATACGCCCTGTCGGAAACAGCGTCGGGATTCGCGCCTTTAATGGCTCCACGCTCTTCGGTATACTCCAAATCCTCAGATTTCCCATAGCCTTTTTTAACCACCCAGCCCGCCCCTTCTACCAAAAGTTGTCTTTCTTCGGCCTCACTTACACGTATATCACCTTTTGAGCCTACGCCTGCGGGTATATGATTGAACAATCCATAAACCAACTCTTTCATCTTAGGCGATATTGCCTTTTGGCTCAAGTTTGTCTTTATGAGCCTTACGCCACAATTTATATCAAACCCCACACCGCCCGGGGAAACCACACCGCCGGCTTCTACATCAGTAGCCGCAACTCCGCCTATTGAAAAACCATACCCCCAGTGAATATCCGGCATGCCGAGTGAATATTTTACAATTCCCGGAAGGAACGCCACATTGGCTACCTGTTCGGGGGCCTTATCAAAACGGATGTGTTGGGCCATTTTCTCATCCGCATAGATAATACCCGGTACGCGCATACCCTGCTTATATGATTTCGGAATACGCCATCTGTAGTCGTCGATTTTTTCTAACTGCCCCTGCCAAACCTTTGCATCCATCTTTATCATCTGTGTTTTTTACACGTCAAAAATAAGCGTAGTGGTATAACCATCCTGGGTCTCTTCGATTTTAAGCTCGTGGTAGGTTACCGCTTTGATTTCTGTCTTTAGCCGGTTTCTATTCTCTCCGACATGCCGGCCAAATGCCTTCGCGCTCAAGTGTTTATCATCTAATTTTTCAATTGAAAAATCAAAGAATATTATCTGCTTGGTGTAAAAATTATACAGGAGTTCGCCCAACCAGGCTACGAGCAATTCTTCTTTATTTGCGGCGTTGGCTTCGATAGGTTGTGTAACCGAACTCGTAAGGCCGTCTAAATCTGCGATTATGTCGAACATTCCGAAGGCCGAATTGTTGAATAGTTCTTTTAAATCTTTGCCATAGGCTTTTATACCTATGTCTGCGGTGTGGGGAGTAACTTCATAACGTTGCATGGTTTATTCTGGACTAGATTTTCTTCTGAATTTCACCGAATAGAAAACGAGGGCGAAATTCATGAGCCGCGTAGGACTCGAACCTACCACGGCCACCTTAAAAGGGTGGTGCTCTACCAGATGAGCTAGCGGCCCATACACTCTATTATTATACTTCCATCAACTCTTTTTCTTTGTTACTCAAGAGCTGGTCTATATCTTTTATATATTTATCAGTGAGTTTTTGGACTTCTTCTGCGGATTTAAAGCTTTCGTCCTCTGTAGCAACTTTGTCTTTCTCAAGATTTTTAATTTTTTCATTTATCTCTCGGCGTACGGAACGAATTGACACGCGGCCATCTTCGGCCATTTTCTTGATAACCTTAACCAGCTCGACCCTTCTCTCCTGAGTCAAGTTTGGAATTCCAAGCCTTATGACACGCCCGTCATTCATAGGGGTTATGCCCACAGATGATTTTAATATTGCCTTTTCAATCTCCCCTAATACAGACGCATCCCATGGCTGTATCACGATTAATTTTGGATCCGGCGTTGAAATACTGGCCACCTGCTTGAGGAACATCTGGGTGCCGTAATACTCAACCTTTATGCCCTCAACTAAACTGGTGGAGGCCCTGCCGGTTCTGATAGTCCCGAACTCACGCTGGACAGCTTCATTTGTCTTTGCCATTTTTTCGCGCGCTTCATGCAAAACTTCTTTTAAAGTGGCCATACCCTCACCCCTTTACGAGCGTACCAATACGTTCACCCAACACAACTTTTTTTATGTTGCCCTTTTTGAGCAGATTAAAAACTATTATAGGCAAGTTGTTATCCATGCATAACGTTATGGCTGTTGCATCCATTACCTTAAGCCGCTTTTTTAATACTTCTATATATTTAAGTTGCGAAAATTTCTTCGCCTTTTTATTAATATGAGGGTCATCGGTGTAAACACCGTCAACCTTTGTGGCTTTTAATATCACATCTGCGCCTATCTCGGTTGCCCTGAGAGCCGCTGCCGTATCAGTTGTAAAATAAGGATTGCCTGTCCCACCTACAAAAATAACAACCCTGCCCTTTTCAAGGTGCCTTATGGCCCTGCGCCGTATATAGGGCTCTGCTAATTTAGGCATCTCAATGGCTGTCGTAACCCTCGTGAACACCCCTAATCCTTCTAAGGCATCCTGTAAGGCCAAACCATTTATAACTGTTGCAAGCATTCCGATGTAATCCGCTGCTGAACGACCTATGCCGCCCTGGGAGGACACTTTTATCCCTCTAAAAAAATTACCTGCGCCGATTACAACCGCCGTATCCACGCCCAATTCCCTTACCTCTTTTATCTGTTGGGCAATGGAAGAGAGGGCATCTACGCCAATCCCATATCCTAGCTTTCCTGCGAGTGCCTCACCGCTTAATTTAAGAACGATTCGTTTGTATACGGACTTCTTCATCTCTTTATACCTCTTCGCCAACCCGAAATCTTATAAATCGCTTGATTAAAATATTTTCACCGATCTTTAAAACAATATTAGTCAGCAAGCCCTTCACCTTCAGATTCCCATCTCTTATAGAGGGCTGCTCAAGTAAACAAACATCCTGATAAAACTTTTGAAGCTTTCCATCCACTATCTTATCAACCACTCCCGCCGGCTTTCCCTTGATGCCCTCTTTTAAAATCTCCTTCTCCTTTTTTAGGACCTTTTCCGGTACATCTTCTATCTTTATATATTTTGGGCTTGTCGCTGCAATCTGCATCGCTATTTCTTTTACAAAATTTTTAAAGTCTTCGTTTTTAGAGACAAAATCCGTCTCGCAATTTACCTCTACCAAGACACCTATTTTACCGCCTAAGTGCACATAACTCCCAACGCTGCCTTCCTTGGCAGTTCTGCCTGTTTTTTTTAAGGCAACTGAAATGCCTTTTTTGCGCAGGATTTCTACTGCCTTTTCTATATTGCCCTTGGAATCCTTCAGGGCCTTTTGGCAGTCTGCGTACCCTGCACCTGTTTTTTCGCGTAATTGCTTTACTAAATCTAGCTCTCCCGCCATTTAAAATCTATCCTTTCTTATTTTATAATTCTTTTCTTTCGTTTAATAGGTTCCTTCTCAGGCACCACCTTCTCCTTTGCCTTCTCCTCTTCGCTTTCAACTCTCTCTACAAGCTCGCTTTCACCGGCAGGTATTTTTTGCTCGATGGTGGACTTCGCAGACTCGGCATCCTCTTTATCCGCAAACTTTCTCTTCCCCTCCAATATTGCCTCAACCAAAAGGGCTGTTATAAGCTTAATGGACCTCAAAGCGTCGTCGTTGCCAGGTATTACATAGTCAACCTTATCCGGATTGCAGTTTGTATCTAAAAGCCCGACTACCGGTATGGATAACCTATTTGCCTCCCGAACAGCTGTTATCTCTGCGTTTGAATCAATTACGTAAATGGCCTTCGGAATCTTGACCATGTTTCTTATGCCTTCAAGATTTTTCAGAAGCTTGACCCTCTCCTTTGTCAGATTGGACACCTCTTTTTTCTTTAAGGCCTCAAACGTGCCGTCTTCCTTCATCTTTTCGATCTCATCCAGGCGTCCCACGCTTTTCCTTATGGTCTGAAAGTTCGTAATAGCGCCTCCCAGCCACCTTTCGGAAACATAAAATGCGCCGCACCTTAAGGCCTCCTCTTTAATAATTTGCTGGGCCTGTTTCTTGGTCCCCACAAAGAGGATATAACCTCCGCTCGCGGCGGTTTCCCTTAAAAAGTTGGTGGCCTCTGTAAGCCCGGCAACGGTCTTTTGAAGGTCAATTATATATATACCGTTCCTCGCGCCAAATATGTATTTCTCCATCTTTGGATTCCAGCGTCTTGTCTGATGCCCAAAGTGGACCCCCGCTTCTAAAAGCTGTTTAAGTAAACCAGTATCCTGTTGTTGCCCTTGTTGTGTCAATTCTAAACCCTCCTCTCGTTTTTTGTGTGCTTATTATAACATAACTAATCTAATCTGCAATACAAATTTACCCCAATTTGAACTGTAAATTATACAATTTCTTATACAGCCCAGACTTCACCATAAGCTCATCATGTGAGCCAAATTCCACGATTTTACCTTTTTCCAATACATAAATCCTATTTGCATGCTTTATAGTACTCAGCCTATGGGCAATTACAAGAACAGTCCTGCCGGACATAAGGTTGTCTATAGCCTCCTGGACTAAAAGCTCCGATTCTGTGTCAAGCTGGGAGGTTGCTTCGTCAAGTATAAGTATTGGGGGGTTTTTAAATATAGCCCTTGCGATACAAAGTCTCTGCTTTTCTCCCCCTGAAAGCCTAAATCCCCGTTCTCCGATAATGGTCTCATAGCCGTTTGGCATATCCATTATAAAATTATGGCTATTAGAGGCCTTTGCCGCTTTAATAATATTGTCCATATTGGATTTTACATCTCTGCCATACGCGATATTTTGCGCAACCGTATCATTAAAGAGTATGGCATCCTGAGTCACCATTCCTATCTGGTTCCTAAGCGTCTTTAGCTTGAGATTGTTTACGTCAATGTCGTTTACCTTGATAATCCCCTTTTTGGGATCATAGAATCTTGGTAATAGACTTAGCAATGTGGTCTTCCCGACACCGCTTGGCCCTACAAATGCCACTATCTCTCCCTTTTTTATTGTTATATTCACATCTTTTAGAACATACTCGTTCTCATACCCAAAATTTACACCTTCATATACAATATTGCCCTTAAATTCCTTCAATTCTATCGCGTTCGGCTTTTCAACTACCTTTGATTTTGTATCCAATATCTCAAATACCCTCGAGGCAGCTGCCAATGCCTGTTGGTTTATCGTGTGGACCTTGCTTAGCCTCTTGAAAGGCTTAAGAAGCGACATCAACGCAGCCAAAAACGCTATAAATGCACCTGGGGATAAATTCTTAGTCACCACACTTTGGCCGCCTATCCATAATACAACTGCGATGCATATAAGCGCGATAAATTCCGTCATGGGGCTAATTGCGATCATCCTTTTTACGGATTTCATAGAGATTTTGTAATGCTGGGCATTTTGCTTCTTTAGCCTATCCAGCTCATATTCCTGCATTGAAAAAGCCTTAACTATTGATATGCCGGTAAGAGCTTCAAAAATCGTCATATTTATATCCGCAACCTTCTCCTGTGTCTGAAGGGCTATCTTTCTAATCCTCCTGCCAAGCTTTATAACAGGGTAAACTATCAGAAGTATGAGCCCAAGGCTCATCGCGACAAGACCTACGGGAATTCCAAAATAGATCTTAACAAATATTACGACGCACAAATAGACCAGAAGCTGTATCGGCTGGTACAATAGATCCGTCAGCCCTTCAATGAGGGAATTCTTTATTATGGCAGTGTCAAAAATGATTTTTGACGTCAATTTACCCGTCGGATTCTTATAAAAGAACTCCAGGGATAGGTTCAGGATATTCTTGTATACGGCATCCCTGATATCTCTGACAAACCGAAGGCCCAACTCATTCATAAAATAGGCCTTAAAATACTCAAAAATCTGTTTTATCAAAAATAAAATTATTCCGGCTGTAATAAGTCCATTTAAAAGCTGCAGGCTGCTTAGTGAATTCACTTTACCTACAAACTCACTCAGGAACGGAGGAAGCTGAACGTTAGCCGAAAGGGCAACATCCTTCCCAGAAATTATCTTATCCACAAATGGGATAATCATACCCAAGGATACCCCTCCCATAAGGGAGCAGCCGAACATAGATAGGAACGCCAAAGCCAGCACTCCCACATGCGGCTTTATAAACTTAAATACCCTTGTGTATTCGTAAAATATACCCTTTTTCATTTGGGCGCTATTTTATCACAAATGCCCCTCTTTTGTCGAGCAAATTCTCCTTGCCTACTGTATATAATAAATGTTATAATTTGGGTATATGAATAAGCTAAAAGTAGCCGTAATAGGGGTTGGTCACCTGGGAGCAATACATGCAAGGATTTATTCACAGCTTAAAGATGTGGAATTAATCGGTGTTTGCGATACAGATGAAGCCAAAGCCCGGAAAATCGCAAGGCAATTCCGCGTAAGCCACTTCACGGACTACAGAGACCTGCTTGGTAAGATTGATGCGGCAAGCATAGCCGTCCCTACAAACCTCCATTATGAGATCTCCAAACCACTTCTAGAAAATAAGGTGAATCTCCTTATTGAAAAGCCCATTACAAAAAGCCTGGAAGAGGCGGATGCGCTTCTCTCATTGGCAAAAGACAAGGGCGTAACCCTCCAAGTTGGGCACGTTGAGAGGTTTAATGCGGCCTTTTCGGCAGCGGCAGAAGCCATAAAAAAACCGATATTCATTGAATGCCACAGGCTGGGCCCATATAAAAAACGCTCAACAGACATAGGGGTTGTTCTGGATCTTATGATACACGACATAGACATTATCCTGGGGCTCGTCAAGAACCACATTAAAGATGTTGAGGCTGTAGGTGCTCCTGTACTTTCAGATTATGAGGATATTGCAAATGTGCGCCTTAAGTTCGAAAATAACGCCTTATGCAACATAACCGCAAGTCGTATCACCAACAAAACAATGAGAAAGATAAGGATATTCCAGAAGGACGCATATATATCTTTGGACTATTTTAAGCCCTCTTGTCTTATCTACAGAAAGGTTAATAAAAAAATTACCTGCCAAAGGATAAAAATTAAAAAAGAGGAGCCTCTTAAACGTGAACTTGGATCCTTTGTGAATTGTGTCCAAACGAATGAAAAACCGCTCGTATCCGGCATAGAAGGCCGGGAGGCCCTTGCAATAGCTCTCCAGATAGAAGAAAAAATAAAACAATTTAATCCCAATTTATGAGTATGAAAAAAATCATGTTACTCGCGGGTGAGCCTTCCGGCGACCTGCATGGTTCAAATCTCGCATCAGAGCTGAAAAAGGCATCCAGCCAGGTTGAATTGCTTGGCACCGGCGGAGAAAAGATGAAACACGCAGGCGTTAAGCTCTTTTTTGACCTAAAAGATCTTGCCATGACGGGGTTTTTGGACGTCATCAAAAACTATTCCAGATTAAAAAATATACAATCCACCCTGCTGTCAAAGATCAAGGAAGAAAACATAAACTTAATCATCCTTATAGACTACCCCGGTTTTAACTTAAGGTTTGCGCAAAGGGCCCAGAAGGAAGGTGTCCCCATAATCTATTATATCAGCCCGCAGGTATGGGCATGGAGAAAGCACCGGATAAAACTAATAAAAAAATATGTGAAAAAAATCATTGTGATATTTAAATTTGAGGAAACCTTGTACAAAAATGCCGGTGTGCCGGTTGAGTTTGTAGGCCATCCACTTCTAGACATAGTAAAATCAGATATCACAAAGGAAAATTTCTTAAAAGGGCTGCGCCTTGAGGCGCATGATAAAATAATTGCCCTGCTGCCCGGTTCAAGGAAGAGGCTTGTAAAAACACTTCTTCCTATAATGTTAAAGTCTAGTAAATTAATCTATAAAAAATTCCCAAAGGCCAGGTTCCTGATTTCAAAGCCATCGTCGATAGATATGGAGGTTTATGAAAAAATTCTGAAAGGATCTGATCTGCCTATTACCATTATTGAGTCCAAAACATACGAGATAATAAACTCTTCGGATTTGGTTTTAGTAGTATCCGGCACCTCTACGCTTGAAACCGCGATCCTTGGCAAACCCATGGTAATAGTTTTCAAGCTGGCGCTTCTGGAATATATAGTTGGGAGGCCGCTTTTGAGAGTAAAAAATATCGGGCTGGTAAATATAGTAGCCGGGAGAGAGGTCGTCCCCGAATTAATACAGTTTAAAGTAAGACCATCAAAGATAGCACAAATCGCTATCGATATACTAAGCAACCCATCAAGGTATGAATCCATGAAAAAGGAAATCGCTTCTGTAAAAAATCGGCTTTACCCCGATGGCGCTTCCCGCAAAGCCGCCCTTGCTGTCCTCAAATTCCTCCAAACCTAACCTGCGCTTATTTGAATTAGATTTTTTACAAAATTTTTTTGAGAGGTCTATAATCGCGAACAATTCCTTTTCTTGGCTTGTGATGCGAAGTGTGGAGTGTGGTTCGTTAGATAACTACGACTGAAATCCCTGCCTCGTCGGCAGCCTTGGTGAGCTCTTCCTTATTTATGATCAGCGTCTTGTTTTTCTCAAGCGCTAAACAAGAAGCCTTTCCTTCTTTGAGGCTATATATGGTATGGATGCCGATGACCGG
>JABMQH010000179.1 GCA_013203355.1 Candidatus Omnitrophota bacterium
ATTCTATCTAATGTCGCGTGGGCAGCTCCAGGTGCTAGTTCACACACATTAGCCCCACCCAGCAAATTTTTTGATCCGATTGTTAAAAGGGTCAATGGGGTTAGAAAAGTGTTTAAAATCGACTCTCAAAAACCAACCGATGAACGCTTGATAAGCTTTGCAGAAGTAATTATCGCTGAATCCCCGTTCTCTAGACAACCAGAAGGTCACATACGCTTGATCTATGTAGAATCTCTGTACAATTCATTCGACGCAATTCTAGACAAAATGGATGAATTCCCACGTAACAATTATGGTGGAAATATTACTGTGGAATTGTATTCAGATGGCGCAGATGTTGTTCTGAGTATCACTGATAACGGAAAGACAATCGAATTCAATAGCGAAGGGATGCCAAAAAAAAGAAAAAGGATTAAAAGAAAACACTTCGGAGGATTAGGCCGAGATGAACATCAGGGAACAAGCACAATTAAATCATATTTAGAAACTTATTTTGGCGGAGCAATTAACTGGTATCCTCTGAAAGGAGGTACAAAAACTGAAATTAGAATTCCCAAAAAAAATATACCCCCAGAATTACAAATACCCGAAAACAAATACATCACTATCGAAAACACAGACGAAAAACGCAGGTGGGAGGAAGAAACTGTCCGAGCAGTTACACAAACCACTATGACATCGACTGATCTCGTAATGAGCTCGCCTGACACTAAACGCATGCGTAGCTCTGAACTTTTTGAAGCTATCAAAAAATGTCTCGGTGAGAGTAAACTGGTATCGCCTAGTGAGATACAAGACATAGAACTTGCACTTGTGCCAGATAACGATACTACGCATACATCTAACATCTCACGAAGTCAAAACACCATTTTCATTCAACAATCACATTATGATGATCATGTGATCAGGCGGAAATATTTTATGGAAAACTTGATCACTCCTATTGCGCAGGAAGTGTTCCGGGCCTGTGCCGAAAAAGAAGCATCACCGGACCGCGCAGAAACGTTACGAGAAAAATCTTTAAATACGTTGCCGATAGACCTTGTGAATATGATTATATCAGCAGCGGAATGCATGATAGGTACAGCGCCGCTCTTTGACCTGGATGAGTGCAAGAAAGAGCTCACAAGACATGAAAAAGGCGAAATCGTAAACGTATGGAATATTGAACGCAGCATTATTATGCTAACCCCGGTTGAACGAAAAGCATTACTCGAATATATTCAGGAAAACCGCATTTTGGATGGGTATGATTTTTTGAGCGGACGAATACCCGGAATACTCGGCGAAGGGCATGCCGCAATCCGTGTTTATTATGCGGTCCGAAAGGGATTTTATAAACATTTTCCGGTTTATGATATTTGGGACAAGCTATATGCTATCGCTGATGCGCGAAACGATGCGGCGATGCGTGAGCGCCTAAGACTGTATACGCGCGACGACCATAAAACACCATTACGCGGAGAATTTAACATTGCGGCAAGCGGCAAAGGATTCATCTCTCACGGGTTTAAGAATAACGCGGTAGATGGCATGCAGCAAATGGTGCAGATCTATGGCCAGCCATATACCCTGCAAGATCAGTGGGCTATGCTCAATGTAATGATCGATAAAATGAGAAAAGGAGAATTCGGGTGTTTCTCGTTAGAAGGAGGAGGATATCCTAACGTTGATAACCCGATTTATTACGGCCCATATTACTTTTTTGAAAAAATCGGCACCGAAGGTGAAGGCTTATATGTCGTTCCGGAACAAGCTGACCTTAGTTTTCTGCGCGAATCCTTAACAATAGCCGTTCATAAGGGGCTGGTTGATAGGGGGAAAGCAAACAACGCGCTAAAACGCGTTATGATGTATGAACAGTTCATCGATAATAAGGAGGGGATAGAATCGATATTACGCGGTGAAATACCCTGGGATAGCGGTGTCACCGTACCGCAACCCGAAGAACCTAAGCCGCTGGTTAACATTCCCGCCGCAATGAACAGGACCGCCTTCTACTACATCAGCATGCTCATCGGCCAGGACCTCCATGACCCGGCATCCGAGTATCTTGAAAACCCTATCCCGGAAGCACGTGAACAAGCGATGATAGACGAAGTAAAGCGTCATGTAAAACCTGCCGAGCTTGCCATAAGCAAAACCCATCATGATGTGCTATTGGCGGGATTTGAGCTCGATAAATTAAGATACAATGGAAGAGAAGATGTCTACGAGTTGCCCATATACAGAAACGGAGCAGAAGAGTTCTATTATAGATTTTACATGAAGAGTTCAAAAAGAGATTTAGCGATAGGAAAGACCGCCGATATGGTTATACCGTTTGGAAACGACAGACAAATATATATTGATGTAGTAAAGCCTGATCCCGAAAAATTAAACAAAGTTCTATACGATAAATTAAGCCAGATCAAACGTAAGCCCGTACGATTGTCTCAGCAGGCAGAGGAAATTCATGACAAAATAAATGCTATTATTTATAGGATGTACAAAAAATATAGAGCGGCCGGACATGGGCCCTTGGGGGTAATGGCTAATCCATCAGGAGAAGGGATGTATTGGCCATCAAAGTTAAATGTTCTTGGCCCATTTCTGGAGGCGTTGGACATCAAACCCGGAGATACTTTTTTAGACGCGGGCAGCGGTTACGGTGCACCGGGTTTCCTTATTTCTCATATGTTTAATATTCAGGCAACGGGCATAGAGGTGCATAAATCGTTCCACGATTTTGCCGGCCTCTTAAAAGATGAATTGTGCAAAGAGGGAATTATTGATGCCGAAAAAATAGAGCTAATAAACAAAAATTTTATCGATAGTGATATAGACTTTTCGCCGTACTCATTAATATCCTATTTTTCGGGAGGTACAATTCGCACCAAGGGATTATTGGACAAAATGCTCACGGTTAGAAAGGGTGCGCGCGTATTGATCCACGGACACATTGAGGAGGAAATAGAGAGAGTTCTTGCTTTGCACCCTGATTTTGAGATGGATATTCTAGCATTAGAAGGTAATGCTGGCATTACAATGAGAGTCTATACGAGAATATCAAACGAAGCCGAAGGCGATAGCGCTCAAGCGAAGATAAGTACGGCGGTTGCGGTTCAGCCACTGGGTGATAATGAATCTTTTAAGCAGGTGATAAAAGAAATAAAGCCATTCATGTTAATAAGCGGTCCGCACGGATCCGGGAAAACAACTATTGGAAAAGAATTGTCAAAAATTTTAGACATACCATTCGTTTCTATGGGCGAGCTTATTAGTGCTTTACCAAAAGAACAAAGAGTTGGGCACTATGGACGCAAGGCATTCGAAGACTATCTTAGGCAAAATGAAATTGATATACAATATGGCTTGATCACAGATTTTCATCTACGAAAACTAAGACCTGAAAGTAGCGAATTACCCTTCTCGCAATATTGGATAGACGTAGTAAAAAAATATTCTTTAGAAGTTATAGATATTCATCTAGAAGTGGACAGAGAAGAGGTTGATCGAAGGATAACTCAGCGCGGTAAGGGCGAGAGTAAAGAAAAAAGGCAACATGATTGGGAGAAGTATGAAAGTGTTGAGGCGGAAAATATTCAAAGATTGAGAGAGTTGGGAATAGTTATAGATGTCGAAAATGATGGGCCAGTAAATGATACAATTCAAACTATTATTAGTAGATTGGAAAGACAATTCTGGAATGAATCCCCCAACCCTATGTCAACACCCCGCTCAGAACAAAGTCATTCCATAGAATTTGTAAGGGCTGCTAATGAAGCCAAGCCCGACTTCATTGCCCTTGGCACAAGCTGGATCGAGGGATATGAAAAAGGGCGTTATCTCCAGTACAATGCCCTCAACCCACTCATTTCGTCTATGGCGCAATTCTGTGAAAAGAAAGACATTCCCTTTATATGTGGGGATGATGCCCTGGTCGCAAGTGAGGTGCAGAGGTTAAAAAGGGCCAATCCTGACGCTCGCGGTATCGTATTAGCTGGTGAAGAGGCTGTTAATTCACTAGGACTAGAAAATGACGAAAATATCTTTATGGCAGGCGTAAACAACGAAAAGCTCACGATAGATAGCTATATGCCTATAATGGAAATGTTAGCCCTCCTTATGAGGCTCTTAGATACGAAAGCTATAGATGAAGAAGCGCTTAGAGAAGCACATAAGAGATTAGGCATTAGATTTGATCCGAATAAGAAGAGATGTATTTACTTTACCCCAGAGTCAATAATACCTGAGGATTACGAAAAGCTGCGGGATATATATAAAGTTCAAATTTTCGCATAATTGTCACGTTTCTGTCACGTTCTTTTAAAAATAGTACGATTTACCGACGAGAAGTAGGGATTGCGGGCGATACTCCCGTCGTCCCCGCCACTACTTTTAAGCAGTAGCGGAAATACGCACAAAACCCTACTTATCGTCGGGAAAGACGATGGGTAGGGTTTTTTGTTTTCTTTAAATCCTTGAGTTTTAGACAACTCCTGTCACGTTCTGTCACGTTTTGCCCCACCCTATCCCGAAAGGAACCCATGCACTACCAATACCTCCACTACACCTTCTTCGAAACCTGCCGCAAGAGGCGCATATCAAAAACGCCCATGCTTCTACTGATCTATTTACGCGGCCTATATTGCCGTTTCGGCAATATCTTTACCTGGAAAAACAAAACAATCATAGACGATTTAGGTATCGACCGCCGCACTCTTCAACGATCCCGGCTTCTTTTTCGCGAAAAAGGCATTATAGACTTTGTGAGTGGCAAAGGACAAGCATCAACAGAATATCTTATCCTGGACACTGTCCTCGCCCCCGAGAAGCCGGTAAGAAAGGACAAAAATGTCCGTAGCATAGCCAAAAATGCCCTCCGGAGGGGGCATTTTGCCCCCTCTCTATATAAAAGGTATGAAAACAATAAAGAAAGAAAAGATTTTCAAAGATTTAAAGGCATATCCTCCGAAGACCGCGCCTTTTTAAAGAAGAAAGGAGTCTTTTAGGCATGTATTATAGTCTTCGCAGACTACTCGACACTCTCTTCGAGCGCCATATATGGATGGACGTTGAGCTAATCACCGAAACCCGGAAAGCTATACTGGTAAGGTTTGACGGCCGGGGAAAATGGATCCCAAGGGCCTGGATTTTGGGTTATAAAGACTGCATGGAAAGACATATTAAGATCAAGATCTCCGAGAGTCATTGGGCGAAGAAATTTGTGTGAATCAAAATAAATAACAATATCGGGCGGCTACTATGTGGATACTATTACTTACGAAATGGCGAATTGCTTTAGAGGAGATGAGGAAAGAAAAAGGCTCTTTCTCAAGATAGAGTGTAAGAATCGAAACAGAGAGTTACTTAAATTTAATAATACCAGCTTGGACTAAGCCACTGAACGCAATAGCTAAGGTCAAAAATATCATAACTATTGTCAAAGCTATGTTAATTGCCGATGTTCTGTTATTAGAAGCTATGACCTTTTCTATACTTTCGCTAATGGCTTGCTTTGCCACAGCAATTTCTCCAGAAAGGAAACGCAAGGACTTAGATAATAGAATGCCTGAGATTTTTTCGTGCGGGTGTGTAAGTTGCACAGTGGCTAGAGTTTCTTGTAACTCCTCAATAGTTTGCTGGTGATATGGTCTGGTCATTTTATTTCTCCCTTATCGTCCTCACGGCCCAGAGGATAAAGCGAATGAGTAGGTATAGTGGGTATCCAAGAACTGCTATTGCACCCCCAATTACCGCTAATGTATTGACAAAAAAGCTAAGCGTATCTGGTATAAAGCTATCTTTGGCAATTTGTGTTTCGTATATTAAGTATACAACGAAAGCAAGCCCTATTATTATTAGCCCTATACCTACTATTGCTATTATTACAAGCCCTTCTCTCGCTATGAGTTTTTTAACGGTTTTGGTCATTTTTTTTCCTTTTTTATCCTTACCGGAGAACCCTTCTCTCAAAAGAAAAACACCTAAGCTATTTTCCAAGTCTTTAAGATGAGGCAAAATAAGCTCTGCTGTTGTTTGAGTCATAGTTCGAGTGGCCGTTAGTGCGATTTGGTTATCGGTTGTTGGAGATCTTGTATTACCGTCAATTGCAGAAAAATATCTTGTTATACTAAAATTTACCGTACCCATATAGCTATAAACTTTAAGTAATTGCTCGTATATGCTTTCATCACGACTGGTAATGCACCAATATAAACAGTCGCTATACCGTATTCTATCCCAACAAGCGGTCTCCAGCAAGCTGGGAATGCCACTTGGCGTTTTTGTAATTTCACATTTTACTCGATTAGACCCAACCTCCGTTGACAGGCCTCTCATTAGCTCTGCGTGCGCCAGGTCTCTTTTTAGTTTTTGTTGTAAGATAAAGCCAACAAATCCTAAAGCAAAACCCAAGAAAATGCTTGCAAGGGCGGTAAGCGAGTTTATTATCAATACCCCTTTATCCATATATAAAATGATACATCTACGAAGGAGGTTTGGCAAGTGAAATCCTGCAAGGGTTTGGCGGCAACAAGGGAAAATAGAGGTGCCCCTGTAAAATGCAAAGAATTTTAAAAAAAATGCCCGCAAAAGCATATTTCTTACGTCTATACATATGGAGGGGCAATGTTTGTCCCGCTATAATAAGCTTGATAATAGGTAACAAAGGGGGTAAAATATGCTTGAGTATAATAGTACCGATCAGAACCAGTATAAATTTGCAGGATTTGGTATGCGTTATTCGTATCAGAAGATAATATCTAAAATTGGCACCAAACCATTCCATATAGACAGAGACAATAACTGTGCTCTATTCAGAGCTGATTGCATAGATACTATGAATGCGATTCCTCCGCGCTCTATCGACATGATTTTCGCGGATCCTCCCTATTTCTTATCGAACGGCGGCATGTCTTGCCATGCCGGCAAGCGCGTATCCGTAAATAAGGGGGACTAGGATAAGTCCAAAGGTATAGAGGAAACTCATAAATTCAATTGCGAATGGCTCAAAAAATGCCAGGATATACTAACTGATAACGGCACTATTTGGG
>JABMQH010000180.1 GCA_013203355.1 Candidatus Omnitrophota bacterium
CCATCTATCATAAACTTTCTCTCCTCGATAAACTATGAACTAACTTACGACTTCCCCATGCATATGTACTTAAATCCTGCCTTTTTAAGAGCCTTTGGATTGTAAATATTTCTCCCATCCACAATCAAGGGCTGCTTTAAAAGCTTCTTTATCTTTTTAAGATCCAATTTTTTGAATTCATTCCACTCGGTTACTATAACCAGGCAATCTGCGTTCCTTGCTACCTCATATGGGTTTTTGCAAAATTTAACCTTTTTTAAAACCTCTCTGGCCTTGTTCATTGCCTGCGGATCAAAAACCTTGATGTTGGCACCTTCATCGCGGAGTAACCGTATAATATCCAAGGAAGGCGCAAATCTTATATCGTCTGTGTTAGGCTTAAAAGAAAGTCCCAGGATCCCTATGGTTTTACCTTTTACGATCCAGAGGTTATCTTTGATCTTATTGACCAACAACTTCTTCTGAAATTCATTTATCTTTTCTACCTCTTTCAGTAAAGCGAAATTATAATCCAGCTTTTCTGCTATCTTAATAAATGCTGCCAGGTCTTTCGGGAAACAAAAACCGCCAAACCCGACTCCCGCATCTAAGAAAGCTCTGCCTATCCTCTTATCCAGCCCCATCCCTTCGGCGACCTTTTCCACATCCGCCCCCGCCTTCTCGCATATGTTGCTTATAGCATTTATGAATGAGATCTTCATTGCCAAAAATGAATTTGAGGCGTGTTTTATTATCTCAGCGCTTTTGATATCGGTAATAACCATAGGGGCCCTTAGCGGGCTATATAGCTTTACCAGTAACTCCTCCGCTTTTTTTGATCCAACGCCTATAACTATCCTGTCCGGGTGCATAAAATCATTTATGGCCTGACCCTCTCTTAAAAACTCAGGATTTGAGGCTACATCAAACTTCACCTTATGTCTATTATTGACTGAAACAGTATGTTTTACCCATGCCCCTGTCTCAACGGGGACGGTGCTTTTTTCGACTATCAACTTATAGGAGGTCATGTATTGGGAAATCTGGCGTGCAACATTTTCGACATAAGTGAGATCGGCCCCTCCGTCTTGCTTTGGTGGTGTCCCAACCGCTATAAAAATTATCGTCGATTTCTTCAGGCCTTCCCTTAAATCTGTAGTAAAGGCGAGTCTTTTTCTTTTTTGATTCCGCTTAACTAAGTCCTTTAGGCCTAATTCATATATTGGTATTATCCCTTTTTTTAATTTATTTATTTTCTCCTTGTCGACATCAACACATATAACCCTATTGCCTATGTCAGCCAAACAGGCTCCTGTGACCAAACCTACATATCCTGTACCTACTACACAAATATCCACTTTTCCCTCCTGATTAATGGAAACGTAAATTATACCATTATTATGTTCTTTTACCAAATAAAACTTTAATCTATTAGTGTCTAGTTGTTCGACCCTGTGCTCGGCCTATAATAGCTTGTCCCAAGCTTAAA
Source organism: Candidatus Omnitrophota bacterium (assembly GCA_013203355.1). Taxonomy (GTDB): domain Bacteria; phylum Omnitrophota; class Gorgyraeia; order JABMQH01; family JABMQH01; genus JABMQH01. The sequence goes on from JABMQH010000180.1 coordinate 1,469, forward strand.
AGGTAATTCCGGGAATGCCTTAAGCCGGAATATTAGCCAGAAGGTATGCACATCTCTTGCGCTATAAGTAAATTCGGCTTCCCAGCAATGCATATCCCTCGTTATAGAGTATTCCTGTTCTTTTAATTCACTGCCCTTAAATTCATATATGCCAAAAGCACGGCATTTCCATTTTGGGGTAATCACCGCCTCTGCCTCCGCAGTAACCTGCGAGCTGAATTTCTCTTCGTACCTGTGGCCTACTCCAAAACGCCATTTATCTTTCGGATCGGTAACAGCAAGGTCTGTATTTAAAGATTTCAGATCCTTCCACTTTGGATCATATAATGCGTCTTGCTTCATAAAAAGCCACGAATAAGGCCTCAACTCCAAATCCAAGCTTACATCTGAAAATCTGTCCCCTTCTGCCAAATGAAAGAGATAATCTGTACCTATGACGAACCTCGCCAGTTCCGTTGTCTTTAAATCATCTCCTTCAAGACGCTTTGTCTGTAATTTGTTTACAAATGTAAGGCCTATTGCTTTACTTTTGTCCAACGTATCAATATCGTCAAATTCAAATAACCGATCATGAAGGAGGGTGGGCTTCTGGACATAGGAATAACTTATATTTGGTATAAATATGTGGCGCAGGTCATTTATGTTTAAATTCAGAAAATTGGTTTTGCAGTCATAGGTTTTATAAAAATTAGTACTGACATCAACGCCGGAGTATAGCGCGCCCCTAAAACGCTCCTCATCAGTTTGCGTCTGGCGAGTATAGAAAGTTTGCCTAGTCCCGACATATGGGTCAACACTTAAAAAATTTATCAAGCGTAGCGGAAGAGAAAGCTGATTGTATGTATCTACACGTATTGCATTGTTATCCTGATCGGAATTTTCAATTTTTCTATTTAAACTTACTGCTGCAAAATCCGCCTTATAAAAAAATGGGAGCCCTTCGGCCAACTGTTGATTTTTAACGTTTACTTCTATTTCGGGAAGCCTTTCAACCTCCGTAAAAAATCTATTTACCCTTTTCTGCCCCAATAAACTTACGCTGTAATTCGGCCGTGTATGAATCAGCGAAACATAGCTTTCCGGCTGCGGATTTCTTTCAAATTCTTCCCGGTAAAAATAATCCTTCACAAAATCCTTATCCTTGAACCTGTGATATTCTAAAATACCGATGGTGTCCGGCCTGATATCCCATTTATGTCTATATTGAACGCGCCAGCGTTCCTCTTCAGTGTGCTGGACCCTATCCCGCTCATCCATATAATATGCCCGAAAATACCCCTTCCCAAAATATTTATTTTTAAACGTATAATCCAGGCCCTCTCCAAATCCTTTATATTGACGGTAATCCAGATGCAAGCTCCCTTTTGTGTCTGCGTCAAAACTATATCTGTACTTAGACAATAGGTAGGTCCCCCATTTTTTATCATGCCCGGGAACAAGGCTTACATTCGGAAAATCATCATTCATAGACTGACTATAGGTCGGGAAAAATAGAACCGGCATCTTCCCGATACTGACCGTAACGTTTTTGGCAACAATCTTTTCGCCTAAATATATCTTTATCTGCCGCGCCTGCAGTTTATAATGCGGTTTATCCAAATCGCACGTTGTGAGATACCCCTTATCTATATCTACCTCGGTACGGCTTATTTTTTTCAATTCTTTTCCGCCGCCATACCACACCCCGGCCTTGGTAACCCCATCTAATATCAGGCCTGTCTCTTCCTGAAAGTTATACACAATCTTATTCCCTTTTAGCACATCTTCTCCGCGGGTGATCACAACATTACCTTCTGCGGTAGCCTCCTTTGAATTCAAGAAGGTCTCCACCTTATCGCATGTCATCCTTATGTCCTTGTATGTGACCACAACATTTCCTTGCCCCACTATTTTTTTCTCCGCTTCAAAATATTCAACCTGGTCCCCATTCACTTCCACGGGAGTGCTACGCATATCACTCTTAGCCCAGGCAGGCGTTGCGAAGGCAACTAAGGCAATAACTAAAAATAAGAGCGGTAAGGAATGGGCGTTTGGGTTATGGTCTGAGCGATAAGGAATGGGTGGCACTGGTTTTTTGGCATTGACAGGCCGATGGGGTCTTGAGCGTACAAGTTTTGCATAGTTAATAACTACCACCTAAATACCTCCGATACAGTAATCAGCCTATAACTATAAATCAGCACGACAACGCTGAAAGCAAAACTCGCGAAAGACCTCTCGGTGTGGCAATGCCTGAGAGATAAATCCGGTGCAAGCGTCCCCGCGAAGGCCTAACCCAAATAACCCATTCTGCTCAATCATCATCGCGGTGTTCCTTAATCCAAGTATAATATCCGAGCGTCTCAAACCAAAACACCCGTAGATCATCGGACGTCTTCGAAATCCTAAGGCGCTTTAAGGCATACACGTCATCTTTAGGGTATCTCTTGCCCGTATTTGTCGCCAC